>JBFHKK010000085.1:0-8536 GCA_041595475.1 Pseudomonas sp.
AACGCCTCGTCGCCGGGCTGATGACGGCGGCGGAGACCTTCGTGACCGAGGCCCTGAGCACGATCGCGGCGCCGTCCGCGCCGGGTGAGCTTTGGGTCTCGGGCCTTGCCGCGACCTATGGCACGGAACTGAGGAGCGAAGGCGCGGCGCGCGGGGCGCAGATCGTGTCTTTCGAGCCGGATCACTACCGTGCCGTGGTCGAGGCGGTGGCGGGCAGCGGCGCGGTGGCGCCCGTGGAACCCGATCCCGGCAAGTGGCGCCGGCGGCGGATCGTGGGCAAGCTCCTGTCGGTCGCGCGCCTCCTCAAGGCCGCCTTCACCTTCCAGGGCCCGGAGGGTGTCGACTGCCATGCCTGGCCCTGCGTGGTCAGCCTCGACGAGTCCTTCTACTTCAAGCCCGATGCCGGTCTGCTGCTCGGCTCGCCGGCCAACGCCGATCCGGTCGAGCCCCATGATGTGCAACCGGAGGAACTGGACATCGCCAGCGCCATCCATCGCATCGAGCAGGCCACCGAGCTGCGTATCCGCCGACCGCAACACTGCTGGGCCGGCCTGCGCTCATTCGTCGCCGACGGCGATCTGGTCGGCGGCTACGAGCCGCAGGTGGCAGGTTTCTTCTGGTGCGCCGCCCAGGGCGGCTATGGCATCCAGACCTCGGCCGCCATGGGCCAGGCCTGTGCGGCTTTGGTGCTGGGCGAGTCCCTGCCCGAACCCCTGACCCGCTTCGGCGTCAGCGCCGAACGCCTGGCGCCGGCGCGCCTGCGCCGCTGAGCCGGGCCTGTCTCAGGGCTTGTCCCAGCGCTCGGCAGCGGCCTGGTCGCTGGTGCGACCCTCGACCCAGCGCGGGCCGTCGTGGCTGTCTTCCTTCTTCCAGAAGGGTGCGCGGGTCTTGAGGTAGTCCATGACGAAGGCGCAGGCCTCGAAGGCCGCCTGGCGGTGGGCGCTGCTGGTGCCGACGAAGACGATCGGCTCACCGGGCTCCAGGCGGCCGATGCGGTGGACGATTTGAACATTCAGCAGCGGCCAGCGCTGACCGGCCTCCTCGGCGATCTTGCCCAGGGCCTTCTCGGTCATGCCGGGATAGTGCTCGAGAAACAGCCCGCCGACCTCCCGGCCCTCGTTGAAATCGCGCACATAGCCGACGAAGCAGACCACGGCACCGACACCGAGGTTGGCCGCGTGCAGGGCACGGGTTTCGGCACCGGGATCGAAGGCCTCGACCTGCACGCGAATGGCCACGCTCAGCCGCCGGTCACGGTGGGGAAGAAGGCCACCTCATCGCCGTCGTGCAGGGGCTCGTCGAGGCTGCACAGTTCCTGGTTGCGTGCGCACATCAGGTTCTGCTCGGCCAGCACCTGCCAGACGCCGCCGCGGGCCAGCAGGTGCCGGCGCAGATCATCGAGGGTGGCGAAATCCTGGCTGTCGCGCAGCTGCTCGCCGTCCAGCCCCAGCGCTTCGCGATAGCGGGCGAAATACTGCACGCGGATCATGGCGCGTCCTCGGCCTGGTAGTGACCGCTCTTGCCGCCGAGTTTCTCCAGCAGCCGCACCGATTCGATGACCATGCCGCGGTCCACCGCCTTGCACATGTCGTAGATCGTCAGGGCGGCGACGCTGGCGGCGGTCAGCGCCTCCATCTCCACCCCGGTCTGCCCGGAGAGCTTGCAGCGTGCGCGGATGCGCACCGCATCGCTGCCCTCGGCAGCCAGTTCGAGCTTGACGCTGGTCAGCATCAGCGGATGACAGAGGGGAATCAGCTCGGCCGTCTTCTTCGCCGCCTGGATGCCGGCGATGCGCGCCACGGCGAACACATCGCCCTTGGGGTGCTCGCCCTCGACGATCATCTGCAGGGTCTGCGGGCGCATGCGCACCCGGGCTTCGGCGACGGCCTCGCGAAAACTGGTCGCCTTGTCGGTGACGTCGACCATATTGGCGCGGCCCTGGGAATCGAGGTGGGTCAACACTGGCTTGCTCCGAACGAGTAGAGGCCGATTGTAAACCGGCCTGCCCGCCCCGGCACTCGCCAATGCGACCAGGCCCCGCAGGCGTTGCGCCTGCGGGACTGGGGGGTCGTGCCTACAGATGACTTTCGGCGAACTCGGCGAGGATCGAGCGCGGCACCCCTTGCAGGGTGATGTGCACGCCGTGGGGGAAGTCCTTGAAGCGCTCGGTCAGGTAGGTCAGGCCGGAACTGGGCGCCGACAGGTAGGGGGTGTCGATCTGCGCCAGGTTGCCCAGACAGACCACCTTGGAACCGCTGCCGGCGCGGGTGATGATGGTCTTCATCTGGTGCGGGGTGAGGTTCTGGCACTCGTCGATGAGGATCAGGCTCTGCTGGAAGCTGCGCCCGCGGATGTAGTTCAGCGATTTGAACTGCAGCGGCACCTTTTGCAGGATGTAGTCGACGCTGCCGTGGGTGTTCTCATCCTCCATGTGCAGGGCTTCCAGGTTATCGGTGATGGCGCCGAGCCAGGGCTCCATCTTCTCCGCCTCGGTGCCGGGCAGAAAGCCGATCTCCTGATCCAGCCCCTGCACGCTGCGGGTGGCGATGATCCGCCGGTAGCGCTTGCTGACCATGGTCTGCTCGATGGCCGCGGCCAGGGCCAGGATGGTCTTGCCCGAACCGGCGGCGCCGGACAGGTTGACCAGGTGGATGTCCGGATCGAGCAGGGCATAGAGCGCCAGCGCCTGGTAGATGTCGCGCGGGCGCAGGCCCCAGGCCTCCTGGTGCAGCAAAGGCTCCTGGTGCAGGTCGAGGATCAGCAGCTCGTCGGCCTCGATGCCCTTGATCCAGCCGACGAAGCCCTGCTCGTCGATGATGAACTCGTTGATGTGCACCGCCGGCAGGTTGTCGGTGAGCTGCACCCGATGCCAGGTGCGGCCATGGTCCTGGCGGGTCTCGACGGTACTCACGCGGTCCCAGAAGGAGCCGTCCATGCTGTGGTAGCCCTGGGACAGCAGGGACACATCGTCGACCAGCTGGTCGGTGTGATAGTCCTCGGCGTCTATGCCGCAGGCGCGCGCCTTCAGGCGCATGTTGATGTCCTTGGTCACCAGCACCACGGCAACGCCCGGCTTGCGCGACTTCAGCTCGACCAGCTGGTTGATGATCTTGTTGTCGTTGAGGTCTTCGGGCAGCCAGGTGATGGGCGAGGCGCTCTTGCTCATGAGGATCGACAGGAAGCCGCAGGGCCCGCTCTTCTCCCGCTGGATCGGCACCCCGTGCTCCACGTCCTCCGGGTTGGCGCCGCCGAGGATCTTGTCGATCAGGCGAATGGCCTGGCGGCATTCGGCCGCCACCCCCGCCTTGCCGGTCTTCAGCTTGTCCAGCTCCTCCAACACCGTCATCGGGATGGCGACGTGATGCTCCTGAAAGTTGAGCAGCGCATTGGGATCGTGAATCAGGACATTGGTGTCGAGGGCGTAGAGGGTTGGAGCGGTGGGCTTGGAGCGTCCGTGGTCATCCATACTCGGTCACCTTTTGCTGATAGCCAAGCGACGGAATGCTCGAGCCGCGCTCCGCCGCGGGGGCCGCCGGGCTCGCAGGCAAGAGGCCTGAGAGGACGCATGCAGGGTGAAGGCCAATGGCCGCCACCTGGCTGCAGGGTTCGGCGGACTCGCTTTCTTGATACTCCAAAAAAGCCGCGAGGCGAAAGACTTTTTCCCTGTTTTGAGCTTTATTTGCCGCCACGACGAATAGGCCTTGGCGCTCTCTACCGGGCCCGTTACATTCGAGAGTCTGCGCCGCCCTTGCCGGCGCCCGACTTCCTGCCCGCGCCCGCGAATACCTCAATAGGCGCAGCGATTGACCTCCACGGTCAGGTGCACCAGTTCCTCGAACTCCTCCAGACGCCCCTTGTAGCGATCGGCCGAGCAGTCGCCGTGGGTCACCACGCTGGCGATGCAGGCATAGTGGGCGCGGCCGACCCGCCACAGGTGCAGGTCCGCCACCTCGGTGTCCGGCTCGCTTTCCAGGGCGCCGCGCACCCGCTCCACCAAAGGGCTGTCCATCTCCCGATCGAGCAGCACCTTGGCGGTTTCCAGCAACAGGCCCTTGGCCCAGAAGGCGATGATCAGCGCACCGACGATGCCGATCAGCGGATCCAGCCAGTTCCAGCCCAGCAGCAGGCCACCGAGCAAGGCAGCGATCGCCGCTACCGAGGTCAGCGCATCGGCCAGCACGTGGAGCAAGGCGGCATGCCGGTTGAGATCGCGACCGCCTGCGGCGCCATGAGCGTGCCCGTGTCCAGCATGCGGATGCGGATGCGCGTGCGGAGCATGGCCGTGACTGTGGCCGTGCTCGCCCTGATCGCGCAGCAGCCAGGCCGAGGCCAGGTTGACCAGCAGGCCGATCACCGCCACCAGCAGGGCCATGTCGAAGGCGATCGCCTGGGGTTGCCAGAGCCGCCGCAGCGACTCGAAGGCCAGCAGTATCACCACCACCAGCAGCAGAATCGAGCTGGCGAAGCCGGCCAGCACCTCGATTTTCCAGGTGCCGAAGGCGAAGCGCCGATCCTGCGCATAGCGTCGCGCCAGCAGGTAGGCCAGGGCGGTCAGACCTATGGCCAGCATATGCGAGGCCATGTGCCAGCCGTCGGCCAGTAGCGCCATGGAGTTGAAGGCATAGCCGGCGACTATCTCCACCAGCATGGTCGCGCCGGTCAGCCCCGCCACCTGCCAGGACTGCCGTTCGGCGCGGTTTTCCAGCGGGCGGTAATCGTGGGACGGCTCCCAGCGTGAATGATCGCAGTTGCTCATCGGCACTCCTCGGGGTTGATCGACCCTGCCGACACTAAAAGACCGGGGCCGCCCCCAGGTCAACCCATGGCGGCAATAGCTGGAGCCTCGAGCCAGGCTCGGCCTAGAATCGCAGCCAGGAATTTTCGGAGCTTACCCATGCTGATGCTGATCTCCCCGGCCAAGACCCTCGATTACCAGACGCCGCCGGTCACCCCGCGCCATACCCTGCCCGAGCACCTGGATCAGGCCCAGCAGCTTATCGAGCAACTGCGCGAGCTGACGCCGGCGCAGATCGCCGAGCTGATGCACTTGTCGGACAAACTGGCCGGCCTCAATGCCGCGCGCTTCGGCAGCTGGACCCCCGAGTTCACCCCGGCCAACGCCAAGCAGGCGCTGCTGGCCTTCAAGGGTGACGTCTACACCGGCCTGGCCGCCGAGGACTTCAGCGAGGCCGACTTCGACTTCACCCAGCGCCACCTGCGCATGCTCTCGGGCCTCTACGGGGTGCTGCGGCCGCTGGACCTGATGCAGCCCTACCGCCTGGAGATGGGCACCAAGCTGGCCAACCCGCGCGGCAAGGATCTCTACGCCTTCTGGGGCGAGCGCATCAGCGCCTGGCTCAATCAGGCCCTGGCCGAACAGGGCGATGAGGTGCTGCTCAACCTCGCTTCTAACGAGTACTTCGGCGCGGTCAAGCGCAAGGCCCTTAAGGCGCGGATCATCGACACCGAGTTCCGCGATCTGAAGAACGGCCAGTACAAGATCATCAGCTTCTACGCCAAGAAGGCCCGTGGCCTGATGGCCCGCTATGTGATCAAGCAGCGCCTGCGCGATCCCGAGGCCCTCAAGGGCTTCGACAGCCAGGGCTACCGCTTCTCGGCGGCCGACTCCAGCACCGACAAACTGGTGTTCCTGCGCGATCAGCCGCAGGACTGAAAGCTGCCCGCGCCCACATGGGCGCGGGCTTGTGTAGCATGAAGGCGGTTCTAATCGACAAGGTCGTGGCCCATGTTAGTAGGCGCAATTCTGCTTCTGAGCTGGCTGGTGCTGCTGGTGCGCTATCCGGCCAAGGCGCTGCCGATTTCCCTCGCCGCCTTGCTCGGCCTGGCCCTGGTGGCCAGCTGGGTGCTCTGGCAGGAAAGCCGGGAGAATCGCCATCTGGCGCAGTTGCAGCTGCGCCTGGAATACGTCCCCCAGGACTGCCCGGCGGGCCAGCCGCTGCGTGTGGAGCTGAAGAACGACAGCCCGGTGGCACTCAAGCGCCTGCGCTGGGACGTCGCCGCCTACCGCCCCGGCGACAGCATCAATCTGGCCCGCCAGCTGTATGACTCGCCGCGCTATCAGGGCCCCGGCGATCTGCAGCCGGGTGCCCGCTGGCAGGCCTGTATTCCGCTGCCGACCCTGCGCAGCGGCTACCGCGCCAGCACCCTGGAGTTTCGTGCCGAGCGCCTGGAAGGCAGCTTTGCCGACTGAGGCCGCCCCATCGCCCACCCGCCGCGCGCGCCTTCCGCTCGGCCGCGCCCCTGCAAGGAAACCTGAATGTCCCGCCCCAATGTCCTGATCACCGGCTGCTCCAGCGGCATCGGTCGCGCCCTGGCCGACGCCTTCCTCGCCGCCGGCTACCGCGTCTGGGCCAGCGCCCGCAAGACGGCCGATGTCGATGCACTGGCGGCCGCCGGTTTCAGCGCGGTGCAACTGGACGTCAACGACGCCCAGGCCATCGAGCAACTGGCCGCGCGCGAACAGTCCGAGGATGGCGGCCTCACGGTGCTGATCAACAACGCCGGCTATGGCGCCATGGGGCCGCTGCTCGACGGTGGCGTAGAGGCCCTGCGTCGGCAGTTCGAGACCAATGTGTTCGCCATCGTCGGCCTGACCCGGGCGTTCTTTCCGCTGCTGCGCCAGAGCCGCGGCCTGGTGGTGAACATCGGCAGCGTCTCGGGCGTGCTGGTCACCCCCTTCGCCGGCGCCTACTGCGCCTCCAAGGCCGCTGTGCATGCGCTGTCCGAGGCCCTGCGCCTGGAGCTGGCGCCCTTCGGCATACGCCTGATGGAAGTGCAGCCCGGCGCCATCGCCTCCAGTTTCGGCGCCCAGGCCAGCCGCGAGGCCGAGCAGCTGATCGGCGAGGACTCGCCCTGGTGGCCGCTGCGCGAGGGTATCCGCGCCCGCGCCCGGGCCTCCCAGGACAAGCCGACCCCGACCGAGCGCTTTGCCCGCGACCTGCTCGCCGCGGTGCAGCGCGACAAGCCGCCGCGCCTGCTGCGCCTGGGCAACGGCAGCCGCGCCCTGCCGCTGCTGGCCGCCTGGCTGCCCGGGGCCTGGCGCGATGCGCTGCTGAAAAGGCGCTTCGGCCTCGGCCAGGCCCTCTGAATGCCAGCCCCCGTCACGCCCCAGCTGCCGCCCGAGGGCCCGATCGCGGTCCGCTACTACGCCCTCGGCGGCGTACTGGCGGCGGTCCTGCTCAACCTGCTGCTGCGCAGCCTGGTCAAGCTCGGCGGCCCCTTGGCGACCCTGCTGATCGCCGTTGCGGTGGCCGCCGGCATGGCCCTGTGTTTCGCCTGGCGCCAGCGCCGGGCACCGACCCGCGGCGAGCGCAGGCGCCTGGTGTGGCTCTACGGCGGCCTGCTGGGCCTGCTCTATCTGGGCCTCTGGGCGATGATGCAGCTCAAGGACGAGCCTGGCGCCATGGGCCTGCTGGTCTTCGTCCTGCACTACCTGAGTTACCCGCTGGCCGCCCAACTGCTGTTCTCCGAGCGCATGTTCCGCCGACTGCGCTAGGCACGCCCCGTCCCTGCCACCAAACAGGCTCTATCCTCAGTCCAGGTACTCGCTCGAAGAGGCGCCCGCCCGTGCCACTGAATCGCGCCGCCCTGATCCTGCTGCTCGGCCTGCTCGGCTGCGCCGCTGCGCCGCCGGAAGCCCAGGATAGGAGCCAGCACCCGCAGCGGCTGCTGGTGGTCGATCATGGCCTGCATGCCGGCTTGATACTCAGGCGCGCCGACCTGTTGCAGCAGCTGCCGGCGCTGGCCGAGTCCCTGCCGGCAGGCGACTGGGTCGAGCTCGGCTGGGGCGACGAGGCCTTCTATCGGGCGCCCAGGCCCACCCTGGCGCAGGCGCTGCGGGCCCTGCTCGGGCCGACCCCGGCGGTGCTGCATGTGCAGCCGCACGCGAACGATCCACGACGCCGCTTCGCCGCGGGCGACATCCTGCACATACACCTGGATGAACAGGCCTATCGCCGACTGCTGCAGATCCTGGCCGCCAGCTTCACTCGCTCGCCCGCCGGCCAGCCGATCGAACTCGGCCCGGGCCTGTTCCTGAACAGCCGCTTCTACCGCGCCGAGGGCCGCTATTCGCTGCTGCGCACCTGCAACACCTGGCTGTTCGAGGCGCTGCGGGCGGCCGGCTGCCCGCTGCCGCAGCGGCCGGTGGTGACCACCGATCAGCTGATCGGTCGCCTGCGGACGATGACCCGGGCCGATGGCGTCTGCCAGGCCGGCGTCCCCTGAAAGGCCCAAGGGCTCATATCCAGACGCGCTTAAGCTGGGTCAAATCGGCATAGAGCCGACGCTGACGCTGAACTAGCCTGTTAATGCAGGAGCGGTCAGACATAGGGCCCAAAGGCGAAGTGAGCCGCAAGCGCCGCAGCCTTCGCCCCGGTTCGCCTAGAGGAGGAATGCCAGATGCGTTGCTCAACCCCCATGATGCTGGCGCTGAGCCTGCTGGGCGCCGCCTGGATGGCGCCGACCGGCGCAACAGATGAAGCCGAGAAAGCGACGTTCATCGCCGTCAAGGCAG
>JBFHKK010000086.1:0-8432 GCA_041595475.1 Pseudomonas sp.
GCCGGGACTGAGTGCAACGAGTACTAGGAGTCGGACGATGTTTGGATCGAAATCTAGGCATCAAGTAGCGATTCGCGGTGACACATGCAGCACAGTGGGGCAAACCATACGCCCTTTTGCCGCCGAGCGCGAATGCTCTTTTGAATCTTTCTTGGCTTCGGCGACTGGCGGGCCTTCTTTTTGTCCGCGCAGCCCTGTCGATTGATGGACTTTGAAGCCGCTCGCCGCCCCCGGTAAGATGCGCTCAGTTTTCAGCCAACCCCCATTCAGGACGCCCGCCATGAGCATCAAATCGGACAAGTGGATTCGCCGCATGGCCCAGGAGCACGGCATGATCGAGCCGTTCGTCGAGCGCCAGGTGCGCAACCAGGGCGCCGCGCCGCTGATTTCCTTCGGGGTGTCCAGCTACGGCTACGACGTGCGCTGCGCCGACGAGTTCAAGGTGTTCACCAACATCAACTCGGCCACGGTGGACCCGAAGAACTTCGACGAGAAGAGCTTCGTCGACATCAAGAGCGATGTCTGCATCATCCCGCCGAACTCCTTCGCCCTGGCCCGCACCGTCGAGTACTTCCGCATTCCCCGCGACGTGCTGACCATCTGCCTGGGCAAGAGCACCTATGCGCGCTGCGGCATCATCGTCAACGTCACCCCGCTGGAGCCCGAGTGGGAAGGTCATGTGACCCTGGAGTTTTCCAATACCACCACCCTGCCGGCGAAGATCTACGCCAACGAGGGCGTGGCGCAGATGCTGTTCCTGCAATCGGACGAGGCCTGCGAGGTGTCCTACAAGGACCGTGGCGGCAAGTACCAGGGCCAGCAGGGCGTGACCCTGCCCAAGGCCTGATCGGGCAGCGCCGCAGCCCGCGGTGCCGCACCATGGAAAACGCCCCGACCTGCTCGGGGCGTTTTGCTTTCGGCCGGCCCGAGCCAGGCCCCGAGGCTAGCGGTGGTACTGCGCCGACAGTTCGTGCACCGCCTCGAGGAAGGCCCCGGCGTGGGCCGGATCGACCTCCGGGGTGATGCCGTGGCCGAGATTGAACACATGGCCGGAGCCTGTGCCATAGCGGGCGAGAATGCGCGCCACCTCGGCGCGAATGGCCGCCGGCCTGGCGTAGAGCACGGTCGGGTCCATGTTGCCCTGCAGGGCGACTTTCTCGCCCACCCGGCGGCGCGCCTCGCCGATGTCGCAGGTCCAGTCCAGACCCAGGGCGTCGGCGCCGGCCTCGGCCATGGCCTCCAGCCAGAGACCGCCGTTCTTGGTGAAGAGGATCACCGGAACCTTGCGCCCCTCCTGCTCGCGGATCAGACCCGCGACTATCTTGCGCATATAGGCCAGGGAGAACTCCTGATAGGCCGCCGACGACAGGTTGCCGCCCCAGGTGTCGAAGATCTGCACGGCCTGGGCACCCGCCTGGATCTGGCCATTGAGGTAGGCGGTGACCGACTGGGCCAGCTTGTCGAGCAGGGCGTGCATGGCCTCGGGGTTGTCGTAGAGCATGGCCTTGGACTTGCGAAAATCCTTGCTCGAGCCGCCCTCGACCATGTAGGTGGCCAGGGTCCAGGGGCTGCCGGAGAAGCCGATCAGCGGCACCCGGCCGTTCAACTCGCGACGGATGGTGCGCACCGCCTCCATGACATAACCCAGGTCCTGTTCGGGGTCGGGAATCGGCAGGGCGTCGATGTCGGCGGCGCTGGCAATCACCTTCTTGAAGCGCGGGCCCTCGCCGGTTTCGAAATACAGGCCCTGGCCCATGGCATGGGGAATGGTCAGGATGTCGGAGAAGAGGATGGCGGCATCCAGCTGCGGATAGCGGTCCAGCGGCTGCAGGGTGACCTCGCAGGCGAATGCCGGGTTCATCATCAGGCTCATGAAGTCCCCGGCCCGGGCCCGGCTGGCACGGTACTCGGGCAGGTAGCGACCGGCCTGGCGCATCATCCACACCGGGGTGACATCGACGGGTTGCTTGAGCAGGGCGCGGAGGAAGCGGTCGTTCTTCAGGGCGGTCATGGCGGCGTCCGGTAAAAAAGTGCCGGCATTTTCTCAGACCGGAAAACAAAAGGCACGGCGAGAGCCGTGCCTTTTGTCCCGCGCGACCCTATGCCGCGCCCGTGTCACCAGCTGCGATAGGGCAGGAACTTGCCGTTGAGGACGATCTGCACGCGGTCGCCCTTGGGGTCGGCGACCCGGGAAATATCCATGCTGAAGTCGATGGCGCTCATGATGCCGTCGCCGAACTCTTCGTGGATCAGCTCCTTGATGGTGTCGCCGTAGACGTTGATCATCTCGTAGAAGCGGTAGATCAGCGGATCGGTGGGGATGGCCTTGTCCCAGTGCTTGTGCGGGAAGGCCTGCAGGGCGGCCGAGACCTCCTCGGGCAGCTCGAGCATCTCGCACAGGGCGTCGGCCTGCGCCTTGGCCATGCTGTTCATGCCCAGGCAGGCCGAGGTGGTCCACACCGGCGACATGCCGATGCCCTGTGCCAACGCGGCCCAGTCGAGACCCAGGCGCTGTTTGGCGGCGATGATGGTGCTGCGCATCTGTTGCTTATCCATGGAAAAACTCCTTTACGGGGGGCAGGGAAACAACCCTGGCAGCGGCGGGCTGGTCCAGGGCAGGATTGATTTCGGGGGGAAAGCCATTGCTGTCGGCGCTGCTCTGCCCGCGCAACTGGGCAGAACGGGTCACCAGAAAATCCACCAGGTGATTGCGGATCTTGTAGTAGGCCGGGTGATGGATGACCTGATCGCGCTGGCGCGGCCGCGGCAGATCGATGCGCACCGATTCGGCGATGCGCGCCTGGGGGCCGTTGGTCATCAGCAGGATGCGGTCGGCGAGCAGGATGGCCTCGTCGACATCATGGGTGATCATGAACACCGTCTGCCGGGTCTCGCTCCAGATCTTGATCAACTCGTCCTGGATCACCCCGCGGGTCAGGGCGTCCAGGGCACCGAAGGGCTCGTCGAGCAGCAGCAGCTGCGGCTGGGTGGCGAAGGCCCGGGCGATACTCACCCGCTGGCGCATGCCACCGGAGAGCTGCGCCGGCTTGCGCGCTTCGGAACCCGCCAGGCCGACCATCTCCAGGTAGCGCTTACTGTGGGCGCGGCGCTGCGCCTTGGACCACTGCGGAAAGCGCGCGCGCACGCCGAACTCGACGTTCTCCAGGGCGCTGAGCCAGGGCAGCAGGCTGTAGTTCTGGAAGACCACACCGCGCTCCAGGCTGGGCCCGGCGATTTCCTTGCCGGCCATCTCCAGGGTGCCTTCGCTGAAGCTGTCCAGGCCGGCCAGGGCGTTGAGAATGGTCGACTTGCCGCAGCCGGAGTGGCCGATGATGCAGACGAACTCGCCCTTGTCCAGGCCGAAGCTGACGTCTTCGAAGACCGTCAGCGGCTCGCTGCCGGGCTGCGCGAAGCGCTTGGCCAGACGGCGGGCATCGAGAAAATAACGGGACATGGCATCACTCCTGATAGCTGACGAGACGGGCGACGCTGCCCAGCAGAAGGTCGAGCAGCATGCCCACCACGCCGATCATCAGGATCGAGAAGATCACGCTGGACAGGTCCAGGTTGTTCCACTCGTTCCACACGTAGTAACCGATGCCGGTACCGCCCACGAGCATCTCGGCGGCGACTATCACCAACCAGGCGATGCCCACGGAGATGCGCATGCCGGTGAGGATGGTCGGCAGCGCCGCCGGCAGAATCACGCTGAAGGCGGTGCGCAGCGGGCTCAACTCATGGGTGCGGGCGACGTTGACCCAGTCGCGGCGCACGCCGGCCACGCCGAAGGCGGTGTTGAGCAGCATCGGCCAGACCGAGCAGATGAAGATCACGAAGATCGCCGAGGTCTGCGAGTCCTTGATCACGAACAGCGCCAGCGGCATCCAGGCCAGCGGCGAGATCGGCCGCAGGATCTGGATGAAGGGGTTGAGCGCGCGGTACATCAGCGGCGACATGCCGATGACGAAGCCGATCGGAATCGCCACCAGCGCCGCCAGCAGGTAGCCGGTGAGCACGCGGTACAGCGAGTAGGCCAACTGGATGCCGATGCCCTTGTCGTTGGGGCCGTTATCGTAGAAGGGCTGACTCAGCTCCGCGTAGGCGTGGGCGAACACGACCGAGGGCGGCGGAACCCGCGCCTCCTGCTCCGCCTCACCCATCAGCAGCGCATACTCGTCGCCGGCCGCCACCGCCGCGTTGGCCGGCACCTGGCAGACCACCTCCCAGACGCCCAGCAACAGCACCAGCAGGAGCGCGGACAGCAGCGCCGCGCGCAGGGACATGACCAGGCTCATCAGGACCTCCGCAGGGGGAAGCTGGACAGGTAGCCTTCCGGATCGGCCGGATCGAAGGTCTTGCCCATCACGCTGAAGGATTTGTAGCCGTCGGCCGGTACCGGCATGCCCAGGTTGCTCATGACCTTGCCGGCGTCGGCGGTGAGGTAGACCCGCTCGGCGATGGCGCGGTAGTCGACGTCGCCCTTGAGGTAACCCCAGCGCTTCATCTGGGTGAGGATCCACACCGCCATGGACTGCCAGGGGAAGGGGTCGAAGTCGATGCGTTGCGGCTGGTCATGGACATTGCCCAGACCGTCGGCGAAGCGCCCGCTGAGCACCTGCTGGACCACCGCGACCGGCTGGTTCAGGTAGTTCTTGGTGGAGATCGCCTCGGCCACCGCCACGCGGTTCTCCGCCTTGGACGAGTACTGGGTCGCGTCGATCAGCGCGTGCAGCAGGGCGCTGTAGGTATTGGGGTTCTCGCTGGCGAAACGCTGGCTGCAGGCGAAGGCGCAGCAGGGGTGTCCGGCCCAGAGATCCTTGGTCAGCAGGTGGATGAAGCCGACCTTTTCCCAGACCGCACGCTGGTTGAACGGATCCGGCGAGAGGAAGCCGTCGAGGTTGCCGGCGCGCAGGTTGGCGACCATCTCCGGTGGCGGCACCACGCGGATCTGGATGTCGCGGTCGGGGTCCAGGCCATGCTCGGCGACGTAATAGCGCAACAGGAAATTGTGCATCGAATACTCGAAGGGCACCCCGAAACGCATGCCTTTCCAGAGCTTCGGATCGCGCTTGTCCTGATGCTGCATGGCCAGCACTATGGCCTGGCCGTTGACGTTCTCCAGCGCCGGCATGACGAAAGGCACCTGGCTGGATCCCAGGCCCATGCTGATCGCCAGCGGCATCGGCGAGAGCATGTGCGAGGCGTCGTATTCGCCGGCCAGGGACTTGTCGCGGGCCACCGCCCAGCCCGCGGTCTTGACCGTCTCCACCGACAACCCGTACTTGGCATAGAAACCCATGGGATCGGCCATGATGATCGGCGTGGCGCAGGTAATGGGGACGAAGCCGATTTTCAGGTTCTTTTTTTCCAGCGGGCCGAGGCTGTCCTTGACCGCCGCCTTGACCGCGTCCAGCGGGATCAGGCTGCCGAGAATCGCCGCCGCCATGCCGCCGCCGATCAGGCCCATGAAGCTGCGCCGGGACAACTCGTTATGGCCGAACACACCGCGCACTATGGCGCTTTCGATCGCGCGATCGAGCATGGCTTCGCTGCTCTGGGGCAATGCCTCGGCACTGGGCGTACAGCGCTGGCAGGCACAGCCGGCGGCATGGGCCAGTTGACTATCGGGACTGAACGGATCGTCCAGGCTGTTGACGCTCATGGTGATTCCTCCTGCTGTCGCGTGCACCAAGATGGTGAGGCGAGATGCTGATGCGGCCGGACTGATCGCGGCCGGTTCAGCTGAGCTTTTGCAGAAGCCGTACCAACTCAATAAAACTCATAACAGATTGTTTTTATTAGTTTTTATGCAACTCAACCGCACGCGAAATCTCGCGTTTCACGATATTTCGTAATCGCTTTGCGCGACTTTTCGCGAGCTGGCATGGCAATTGATTGCCCAGACCAGACCACTGCCTCGCGGACGCCCCCATGCCCAGCCACACCTCCCCTGCCGACCTGCTCCTGCACCACATGCAGGGCGCCACCCTGGTGATCGAGCCGCTCGGCGATCGCATCCTGCACGCCAACCCGGCCTGTTGCCGGCTTTTGGGCTGGAGCCTGGAGGAATTGCTCGAGCAGCGCGCCAGCCGTCTCTGGGCCCATGACCTGGGCGCCTTGGTGACCTTTACCGAGGAAGTGCAGGTGCGTGGCCAGGCTTGGCAAGACGCCATCGGCCTGCTGGCGCGCGATGGCCAGCGCCTGGATGTGGAAATCAGCGGCAGCCGCCTGGACGGCGAGGACAGGCCCCTGCTGGGCCTGCTGATCCAGGAGCGCCGGCGCCTGGATGCCTTGCGCGGCCTGGCCGAGGCCGAGCGCTACCAGCGCCAGGGCCTGCTGGAATGGCGCGGGGTGGAGCGGATCTTCCGCCAGTTCGAGCGGCAGAATCACCTGATCCTGGGCGCCGCCGGCGAAGGCATCTATGGCGTCAACCGCAACGGCGAGACCACCTTCGTCAATCCGGCGGCCGAGCGCATTCTCGGCTGGCGCGCCGAGGACCTGATCGGCCACAGCATCCACGAGCTGATCCACCACCACCACCCGGACGGGCGCACCTATGGCGGCCATAGCTGCCCGATCTACGCCGCCTTCCACGACGGCGAGGTGCATCAGGTCGACGACGAGGTGTTCTGGAACAAGCAAGGCCAGCCCATCCCGGTGGAGTACACCAGCACGCCGCTGCGTGACGATGGCGAACTGGTGGGAGCTGTGGTGGTGTTTCGCGACATCAGCCAGCGGCTGGAGACCGAACGCCGGCTGCGCCAGGCCCTCAGCGAGGTCGAGCGGCTCAAGCAGCGCCTGGAGCTGGAGAATGCCTACCTGCAGGAGGAGATCCGCGGGGAATACGCCCGCCACGATCTGGTCGGCCGCAGTGCCGCCATGCAGCAGGTGATCCGCCAGATCGAGCTGGTCGCTCCCACCGGCGCCAACGTGCTGATCACCGGCGAGTCGGGCACCGGCAAGGAGCTGATCGCCCGCGCCATCCACGACAACAGCAGCCGCTGCCAGCGGCCGCTGATCCGGGTCAATTGCGCGGCGGTGCCCCGCGAGCTGTTCGAGAGCGAGTTCTTCGGCCATGTACGGGGCGCCTTCACCGGCGCGCTGCACGAGCGTGTCGGCCGCTTCGAACTGGCCGACGGCGGCACCCTGTTCCTCGACGAAGTGGGCGAAATCCCCCTGGAGCTGCAGAGCAAGCTGCTGCGCGTGCTGCAGGAGCAGCAACTGGAGCGGGTCGGCGACAACCGCACGCGCCAGGTCGACGTGCGGGTGATCGCCGCGACCAACCGCGACCTGCGCCAGGAAGTGCGCGCCGGGCGCTTTCGCGAGGACCTCTACTTCCGCCTGAATGTCTTCCCGATCGAGTCCGCGCCCCTGCGTCAGCGCCTGGAAGATATCCCGGCGCTGGCACAGCACTTCATCGGCCGCAGCTGTCGCCAGCTGAATCGCCCGCAGCCGCCCCTGCGACTGGCGGACATCCAGCGCCTGCAGGCCTACTCCTGGCCCGGCAACATCCGCGAACTGGAAAACCTGATCGAACGCACCCTGATCATCTCGCCCGGTGCGCGACTGCGCCTGGATCTGCCCTGCGACAGCCCGGAGGGCGCACCCGTGCCGGCGCCCGGCGAGCAGGATGCGCGCATCCTCACCCAAGGCGAGCAGCGCAGACAGATGCGCGAAAACCTGATTGCGGCGCTGAGCGCCTGCGCCGGCAAGATCTCCGGCACGGATGGCGCCGCGCAGTTGCTGGAACTCAAGCCCAGCACCCTGCGCTCACGCCTGGAGAGCTTCGCCATCGACCCGCGCGACTATAAACCGCAGTCGCGCAGGCGCGCGGCGAGTCAGACCTCGAGGTAGTCGAGGATGCCTTCGGCGGCGTTGCGCCCCTCGAAGATCGCCGTCACCACCAGGTCGGAGCCACGCACCATGTCGCCGCCGGCGAAGATCTTCGGGTTGCTGGTCTGGTGCTTGTAGCGGGCCTTTTCCGGCGCGATCACCCGGCCCTGGCTGTCGATCTGGATGTCGAACTGCTCGAACCAGGGCGCCGGGCTCGGGCGGAAGCCGAAGGCGATCAGCACGGCCTCGGCCGGGATGATTTCCTCGGAGCCAGGGATCGGCTCGGGGCTGCGCCGGCCGCGGGCATCCGGCTCGCCGAGACGGGTCTCGACCACCTTGACGCCCTCGACCTTGGTCTCGCCGACGATGGCGATGGGCTGGCGATTGAACAGGAACTTCACGCCCTCTTCCTTGGCGTTCTTCACTTCCTTGCGCGAGCCGGGCATGTTCTCCTCGTCACGGCGATAGGCGCAGGTCACGCTCTTGGCGCCCTGACGGATGGAGGTGCGGTTGCAGTCCATGGCGGTATCGCCGCCGCCGAGCACCACGACGCGCTTGCCCTTCATGTCGATGAAGTCTTCCGGCGACTGCTCGAAGCC
>JBFHKK010000087.1:0-8296 GCA_041595475.1 Pseudomonas sp.
GCCAGGGCCACGAAGCTCAGCAGGCTGGCGAGGCGGCTGATGGTCAGCCGCGGCTGCAGCCAGTCCAGCGAGGGCAGCGGCTTGGGGGTTCTAGCCACGGGCATTCTCCAGTTTCAGGGCGGTTTGTCCCAGGCGTTGGCCCAGTACCCGGCACAGGGTGATTTCATGCTCATCCAGGGCCCGCTTGCCGTCTGCGCCGGCGTGGTGACTGGGGCCATAGGGGGTGCCGCCGCCGCGGGTCTGCAGCAGGGCCGCTTCGCTGTAGGGCAGGCCGGCGATCAGCATGCCGTGGTGCAGCAGCGGCAGCATCATCGACAGCAGGGTGGTCTCCTGGCCGCCGTGCAGGCTGGCGGTGGAGGTGAACACCCCGGCCGGCTTGCCGACCAGTTCGCCGGTCAGCCACAGGCTGCTGGTGCCATCGAGGAAATACTTCAGCGGCGCGGCCATGTTGCCGAAACGCGTCGGGCTGCCCAGCGCCAGGCCGGCGCAGCCCTTGAGATCCTCGAGACTGACGTACAGCGGCCCTTCGGCGGGAATCTCCGGAGCCACCGCCTCGCACTCGCTGGAGATCGCCGGCACCGTGCGCAGGCGCGCCTCCAGCCCGGCCAGTTCGACCCCGCGGGCGACCTGCCGGGCCATCTCGGCGGTGGCGCCGTGGCGGCTGTAGTAGAGGACCAGGATATAGGGCGCGCTCACGGCAGCAGCTCCAGCACCTTCTCCGGCGGGCGGCCGATCACCGCCTTGTCGCCGGCGATCAGGATGGGCCTTTCGATCAGCTTGGGCTGCGCGGCCATGGCCTCGATCAGCTGCGCCTCGCTGAGGCTCGCATCGGCCAGGTTCAGCTCGCGATAGGCGTCTTCGCCGGTGCGCAGCAACTGACGGGCGCCGATGCCCAGCTTGCTCAGCAGCTCGCGCAACTGGGCGGCGCTGGGCGGGGTTTCCAGGTAGCGCACCAGGGTCGGGCT
Source organism: Pseudomonas sp. (assembly GCA_041595475.1). Taxonomy (GTDB): domain Bacteria; phylum Pseudomonadota; class Gammaproteobacteria; order Pseudomonadales; family Pseudomonadaceae; genus Aquipseudomonas. The sequence continues at coordinate 966 of JBFHKK010000087.1, forward strand.
CAGGCCGCGCGCCTCGAGCAGCTGCAGGGCACTAAGGGATTTCGAGCAGCGGGGGTTGTGATAGAGCGTCAGGTCGGTCATGGCAGGGTCGCGTCGGCTGTCGGTGGGCGGCTATTCTAACCGCGTCGGACCTGGAGTCTGAACCGTTGGGGTGGCGGCGTCATGGCCGCGACGCCTTTTATCGCTAAGGAGTGGGCATGCAGTTGCGGTTGAAAGATTGGCTGGCGTTCTGGCGCTTTCTGTTCCAGCGCTTTTTCGCCGATGGCGCGGTCAACAACGCCGCAGCGCTGACCTACGCCACCCTGTTCGCGGTGGTGCCGATGATGACGGTGACCTTCTCCATGCTCTCGGCGGTGCCGGCCTTCCAGGGCACCGGCGAACAGATCCAGGCGTTCATCTTCCGCAATTTCGTGCCCTCGGCCGGGGAAATGGTGCAGGACTATCTGCGCGACTTCACGGCCCAGGCGCGGCAGCTGACCTGGGTCGGTGTCGGCGTGCTGGCCTTCACCGCCTTCTGGATGCTGGTGACCATCGAGAAGGCCTTCAACACCATCTGGCGGGTGCGCCAGGCCCGCCGAGGGGTATCGAGCTTTCTGCTGTACTGGGCGATCTTGAGCCTGGGACCGATGCTGCTGGGGGCCGGCTTCGCCATCAGCACCTACGTCACCTCGCTGTCGCTGCTTTCCGGCCCCGATGCGCTGCTGGGCGCCAAGGCCCTGCTGAGCGTGATGCCGCTGGTGTTCAGTATCGCGGCCTTCACCCTGCTCTATGCGACTGTGCCCAATGCCTGGGTGCCGCTGCGTCACGCGCTGATCGGCGGCGTTTTCACTGCCGTGCTGTTCGAGGTGGCCAAGACCCTGTTCGGCTATTACGTGCGCCTGTTTCCGGGCTATCAGTTGATCTACGGCGCCTTCGCCACAGTGCCGCTGTTTCTGCTGTGGATCTATCTGTCCTGGCTGATCGTGTTGTTGGGCGCCGAACTGGTGTGCAATCTGGGCAGCACCTACCACTGGCGCAAGCAGTCGATGCCGCGCCTGCTGGTGGTCATGGGCATACTGCGGGTGTTCTACGAGCGGCAGCAGTCCGGATTGAAGGTTCGCCATCGCGATATCCGGCGCCAGGGCTGGCCGCTGCCGGAGCATGAGTGGGAGGAAGTGCTGAATTTTCTCGAGCAGCAACAGTTGATCGCCCCCACGGGGGCCGGTGCCTGGGTGCTGAGTCGCGATCTGTCCCATTACAGCCTGCAGCAGTTGCTCAGCCACAGCCCCTGGCCGCTGCCGCGGCTCGAGCAGTTGCCGGAGGAACTCGACGAGCCCTGGTACCCGGCCCTGCAGAGCGCCTTGCAGCGGCTCAACGAGGAGCAGGCCGTGCTGTTCGGCGACAGCCTGGCCAACTGGCTGCATCCCGCGCAACAGTGACGAAAAACGTCAGATTGCGGCGCATCGCTTCAGGACTGCCTCGTGGTCTCGGCCCTGGGGCTGGATGGGCGCGAGGTGTGGGCCTGGCACGCTTCTGGCTTTGCACCAGCCATTGCTGGCCTATTGCTGGTAGGGAAGGGAACTGGGGGGTAGGGATAACGCATGAAAACGGACAACGGCAAGGTGCTGTATCTGCATCAGCAGGCGCCGCAGGCGGCGCTGGAGCGGTTGAACCGGATCACCGGATTGCGTTTCGCCCGTTGGCCGGAGTCGCTGGTGCCCAATCGGCAAGACGCGCCGACGGCGGCCGGCTCAGCCGAGGCGCAGAGACGGCCCTGAGCGCGCGATCAGGGCCGTGGCGGCCTGCGCTTAGGCGCGAGCCTGGCGGCGCTCGCTCTGGGCCTGCTCGACTGCCTGCACGAACAATTCTTCGACTATCACCCCGGGCGCCGGAATGGCCGAGCGCAGGCGCACCTGCATGTCCTCGATCTTGTGCTTGACCGGCAGCCGGGCGATACCCGACAGCAGGATCTTGTTGTACAGGCTGACCTTGCCATGATCCACGGTGATCTCCTTGTGCTGCTCGCCATCGCGATAGCTGATCAGCAGGGATACCGGCAGATTGGCCAGTCCCGGCAGTTGCAGCCAGGCGGCGATGTTGTAATCGGCGACGCGGCCCTCGTAGGGCGTGGTCGACAGGCGGGCGATATCGACGATGCGCGACGGCACCGGGCCGATGAGTTTGTCGTGAGCTTGAGTCATGATGGTCATTCCAGGCAGTTGGCGGTACGTCCCAACCACGGGCGCGACTCATTCTAGGCAGGGCTTGCGCGATAAAACTGTGCACTGCGCCGGTGCGAGGCGTGATTCGTCTCGCAAATCCAGCGACTCAGCCCAGTTGCAGGGGATGGCGCGTGACCAGGGCGCTGCCCAGGTTGGCGGGCGGCAGGGTCAGCTGCGCCTGGTGGCGCACGCTCGGCAGTTGCAGCCAAAAATCCTCGCCAATCTCCAGGTCGCCATGGGCCAGCCAGAGGCCATGACTCCAGCCAGTGCCCGGCTCAGGCGTGCTCTGCAGCACGCCGAGGTGCGCCTTGCTCGAGGGCGCCCGGCGTAGCCAGGCCGGGCGCGGCAGCCCCTTGAGGTAATGCACGCCCAGGTGCAGACCTTCACGGTTCTGGTGGCGCCAGCGGATCATGGCCAGAATCGGGCTGCCGCCGGTCAGCAGCAGCAACAATTGGCCGACAGCCAGTCGTTCGCCTTCTGCTGGATCGCTCAGCAGGTGCGCCCCGCCTGGACTGGTGTCGAGCATCTGCGCCTGCAAGGGGGCGGCGGTGGGCGCGAGCAGGTGGGTGTGGATCTGCTCCAGCCCGATCACTAGCCGGCATTCGGCTTCCAGCGGTGTGCGCGGATGGCGACGGGTTTGCTGACCCAGCCAGTGCGCCTGCACCCGCTTGAGCAGATGCTGTTCGGCGCACTGCTGCAGCAGTGCCGGCTCATGCAGCGCGACCTGTAGCGCGCCCAGTTCGAGGCGGCGCAGATAGGCCGGGTCAGTCTCCGCTGGGGTGTTCGGCGTGAGAAAGGGTTGCGCCGACGACAAGTCGATACAAGGCGCTTCGTCTGCATCCTCGGCATCCCACTGGCTCAGGCGGATGAGGTCGGCCAGGGGCGCAAGCGCGCTGAACAGCAGCAGGCACTCGCCCTCGGCGAGGCGAAAAGGGTCGCTCAAGGCCACCAGCAGCATCTGCTGGTAGAGGCCCCGCACACTGCTCGCCGGCGTCGGTCGGAAAGGGGCGGGTACCGGCTCGTCGAGGCACTGGTGTTGCTCGGCGAGCCAGTACAGCAGGTGGTTGTCGCGCCACAGGCCGGAGGGTGGCTGCTGATACAGCTGGTAGTGGCGCAGCAGCGCCTGGGCCAGGAAATACTGGGCCATGTACAGGCACCAGGCCAGGTGCGGCCGTGAAGGCTGGCGTCCCTGGAGCATCTGCAGGACAAGCTGCTTGAAGCCGATGGCCAGTTCTTCGCACAGCGGCAACAGCAGTGCCGCTGTATTGCGCGCATCGGCCGCGTAATGACGGTACTCATCACTGATGCTTTGCAGCGCGCGTTGTCTTTCGAGTAAGGTCATGGCACTGCGGTTGAGGCCCAGCAGCAGGGCCAGCAGCCGCTCCACGGCGGTTTCCACAGGCTGCAGACGCGCGTCGGCCAGTTGCATGTTGAGCTCGCCCAGCGACAGTTCGTGGGGTGCCAGCGTGTCCGGCACTTCCAGGTGCGAGGCGTCGAGCGTCATATCAATCCTGCGGGGATGAGGGACGAATCCATGAACATACGGCTCCGGGCTTTACTGCCTCTGATAGTAGTAGTTGTCTTCGGCCTTGGCCTGGCCGGTTGCGGCGACGAGCTGGGTGTCGATCAGCATGGGCGAAAGGTACCGGCTGAGCGTCTGGATAGCCAGTGGCTGGTGATCAACTACTGGGCCGAATGGTGTGGCCCGTGCCGCACCGAGATACCCGAGTTGAATGCCTTGGCCACACAAGTGGATCCGGCGACCGTGGGTGTTTTCGGGGTGAATTTCGATGGCCTGCAGGGCGCCGAACTGAAACGGGCTGTGGAAGCGCTGGGCATCGAGTTCACGGTACTGGCGCAGGATCCGGCGTCCCGTTATGGCTTGCCGCGCAGCCAGGTGTTGCCGGCTACTTATATCGTCGACGCGCGTGGGCAGCTGCGCGAGCGCCTGCTCGGCGAGCAGACGGCGGCGGGCCTGCAGGCTCGCCTGAAGGCCTTGCAGGCCGGGAGGTAAGTGAATGTCGAGACTCTGTATGCATGGCTACGTCAGCGGCAAGGTACAGGGCGTGTACTTTCGTCAGAGCACGGCCGATGAGGCCGATCGTCTGGACCTGAACGGCTGGGTGCGCAACCTGGACGACGGCCGGGTCGAGGTGCTGTTCGAGGGTGAGGAACCGGCGGTGCTCGAACTGGCCGGCTGGCTGGAGCAGGGCCCCAGCGGCGCCGAAGTCAGCACTGTGGAGCTTGAGCAGCAGGCCCTGCAGGGGATTGCCGGCTTTCTGGTGCGACGCTGAGCACGTCCTGGGGCGCAGGTCCGCTCAGGGTTTGACGTACCAGAAGTCCTGCCAGAAGCCGATGACCTTGGCCGGATAGCGCTGCTGGCCCAGGCTGCCGTTGTAGCGCGCCAGGGCGCGGGCGAGATCGCCGTTCTCCTTGCGCAGATAGAAGCTCAGGATGGTGCAGCCGTAGCGCAGGTTGGTGGCGTTGTCGGTGAGATTGTCCTGCGGCCGGCCCAGTTCGGCCTTCCAGAAGGGCATCACCTGCATCATGCCCTGGGCGCCCACCGAAGAGATGGCGAAGCGGTCGAAATGGCTTTCGGCGTGGATCAGGGCCAGCACCAGTTCGGGCCTGAGGCCGGCCTTGCTGGCTTCGCGGTGGACCAGTCGCAGCAGCGTCAGGCGCTCCTGCGCAGCGGGCAGGTACTTGGCCAGGCGGGTGGACATGTCCAGCAGCCAGACCTCGGCGTCGAAACGATCCTGAAAGCTGTCGGCATCGGCGACCGTGCGCTGCAGTAGCGCGCGCAGTTCCGGTTCGGGTGCCTGGCGCAGATTGGCCAGGCTCGGCTGTGCGGCGAGGGTAATCAGCAGGATCAGAGCCAGGCGCACGGCCATCGCCCATCAGTCTTCGCCGGGGTCGGCCACCAGGCGCCCGGCATCGCGCATCAGGGCCTGCAGGAAGCTTTCCTGCAACTCGGGGTCGTTGCGCGTCAGCTCGATCAGGCTCTGTTCCAGTTCGCTGGCTTCCTCCTCCAGGCCCAGCTCGGACAGGCGCTTGACCCGGTGCACCCACTGCGCGACGTCGTCATCCTCCAGATCGTCGTAGATCAGCGCGTGGGCTTCCTGCAACTTGCCGCGCAGGTTGCGGCTGACCAGCAGGGTGGCCTGGGCCTGGGTGGCGCTATGCGAGTCCTCGACCTGAATCAGCAGGGTGCCCATGCGATTGGCATCCTGCTCGGCGAAGGGGCTGTCGAGCAGATTCAGATGCAGGATGCCGCTGCGGTCGGTGACCAGTTCGTGCTCCTGGTCGCCGGCCTTGACCAGCACCGGGCGCTCGGCCCAGGGCAGGCTGGAGTAGTCCATGCGGGTATCCAGGCGCTTGTCCTCGAGGCTGGCCAGGTTCTGCTGCGAGCGGCCATTGGACTCGGTGTTGAGGAAAGGATTGAGGCCGGCAAAGCCGTAGCTGATCCAGTCGCGGGTGGCGCTTTCCGGCAGGTTGCCGAGGGCGACCACGTTGGCCAGGTTGGCGCCGACCCCGGCGACCACCGCCAGGGCGCCCAGCGGCACCTCGTAGAGCTCGCGCCAGGCCTGATAGGGGGTGTAGCGGTCATAGCGGCGGGTGACCTCGAACACGTTGACCTCGAAGGTCTTCTGCTCGCTGATCCGCACCCGCCGTTGCGGCAGCTCCAGCACGCCGGGTTCACCGGCGTCGATCTGCAGGCTGTGGGCCAGCAGCTTGCGCTCGATGCGTTCCTCGTGTTCGCTGCGCTGTGGCAGCTGGTTGGCGCAGCCACCGAGCACAAGGACGGCACCGAGGCCGAGGGTGAGGCGGAAAAGGGTGTCTTGCTTGAACATGACGGCTCTTGCTGGAAGGCTCGAATCAGCGCGCAATGCGCGCCTGGATGAAAGACAGGATGTCGCTGGCCGGCACCGCTTGCGCCTCGGTCTCCCGGCGGTGCTTGTACTCCAGATTGCCTTCGGCCAGGCCGCGGTCGCTGACCACGATGCGGTGCGGAATGCCGATCAGTTCCATGTCGGCGAACTTGATCCCGGGGCTGGTCTTCTTGTCGCGGTCATCCAGCAGCACCTCGTAGCCGGCCGCGCTCAGTTCGGCGTAGAGCTTGTCGGTGGCCTCGCGCACCGCCTCGGTCTCGTAGCGCAGCGGCACCAGGGCGATCTGGAAGGGCGCCAGGGCGTCGTTCCAGATGATTCCGCGCTCGTCGTTGTTCTGCTCGATGGCCGCGGCCACCACCCGCGAGACGCCGATGCCGTAACAACCCATGGTCAGGGTCACCGGCTTGCCGCTCTCGCCCAGCACCTGGCAGTTCAGCGCCTGGCTGTACTTGGTGCCGAGCTGGAAAATGTGCCCGACCTCGATGCCGCGCTTGATCACCAGGCTGCCCTGGCCATCCGGGCTGGGGTCGCCGGCGACCACGTTGCGCAGGTCGGCCACCTCCGGCAGCGGCAGGTCGCGCTCCCAGTTGACGCCGAAGTAGTGCTTGTCGTCGATGTTGGCGCCGATCACGAAGTCGCTCATCAGCGCCACCGAGCGGTCGACGATGCACGGCAGCGGCAGGTTCAGTGGCCCCAGGGAGCCGGCGCCGGCGCCGATGGCGGCGCGCAGCTCGGCCTCGGTCGCCATGGTCAGGGGGCTGGCGACCTGCGCCAGGTTGGCGGCCTTGATCTCGTTGAGCTCGTGATCGCCGCGGATGATCAGGGCGATCAGCTGGCCTTCCTCGCTGCCCTTGACCACCAGGGTCTTGATGGTCTTCTCGATGGGCGCGCCGAACTTCTCCACCAGATCGTTGATGGTCTTGGTGTCCGGGGTGTCGACCAGGCGCAGTTCTTCGCTGGCCGCGCCGCGCTCGGTTTCCCGCGGGATGGCTTCGGCCTTCTCGATATTGGCGGCGTAGTCGGAGCTGTCGCTGAAGGCGATATCGTCCTCGCCGGACTCGGCCAGCACGTGAAACTCGTGGGAACCGGTGCCGCCGATCGAGCCGGTATCGGCCTGCACCGGGCGAAAATTCAGGCCCAGGCGGCTGAACACCCGGCAGTAGGCCTGGTGCATGCGCTCGTAGGTTTCCTGCAGCGAGGCCTGGTCGGCGTGGAAGGAGTAGGCGTCCTTCATGATGAA
>JBFHKK010000088.1:0-8290 GCA_041595475.1 Pseudomonas sp.
CGCATACGCAATATGGCATGAGGGGCATTGCCAGTGGGGATTGCTGTCTTTATCGGTTCTTATGTAGTTGCACTTTGGGCACTGCATTCTGAAAGCTCATAACTTAAATTATCCGACATGCCTGTATTTGACCACTATTTCCATATCTGGATATCCGTGGGCAAATGCAGGCATCGGGTTGCTATATGTGACCATCATTCGCTGATGATCCGTTCGTTGAGCCCGAGCTTTTGCGCGTCGCCTCGGCGCACCAACCAAACCTGCCGGTCGGGTTGCCATCTGGCGCCCACACTCTTGGCCAGGCGCTGCAGATCGGTCTCGTGACGCAGGATACGCACGGCGACGGTTTGTCTGTTGAGGTAGAGGCGGCGGGCGGTGTGGTCGACGCCGCGGCTGGGGGCCGGCTTGCGTTCGATGATGAGCTCGATGGTGGTGTAGCTGACTTGCTTTGTGCTATCGAGCCGGTAGCGCACCGCCACCAGATCTTCGCCGTAGATCTGCACCAGTCGCTTGGTGCCGTTCTTGCCGGCCTTGAGGGTTTTCACCACGTCCATGTTGGTTCGCCTCGGGGGAGAGTGGCGGCAGTCTGCCCGAAGCCGGCAGGGCGCTCAAGTGCGCCGGATGTCGGCCTTTCAGCCAGGTAGCCTTGGGCTGACGGGGCCGTGGCGCGGCGAAATTGGGCTCGTTACTGCATCTCTCGGACGCTTTGGCCGAAATGGGTCATGCCGTGGCCGACTGCGCCGCATCCGGGCGCGACTTTAGGCGCTAGCATGGGACCGACTGAAGCGGCGGTAGGGAGGTCGAGGGATGAGTGGGGTGGAAGAGGCAGTGGCGCCGCTTGAGGTGTTGATTATCGGCAGTGGATTCGCCGGGTTGGGCATGGCCATTCAGCTGCGCCAGGCGGGTGTCGAGCATTTTCTGGTGCTGGAGAAGGCCGCCGCGGTGGGCGGAACCTGGCGCGACAACCGTTATCCGGGCGCGGCCTGTGATGTGCCTTCGCATCTGTACTCCTTTTCCTTTGAGTTGAAGCCCGACTGGTCGCGCAAGTTTGCGCCGCAGTCGGAGATTGCGGCTTACCTAGATCATTGCGTCAAGAAGTACCGACTCGATGCGCACCTGCGCCTGAATGCGCAGGTGGTCACGGCGATCTTTGAGGAGGCCAGCGGGCTCTGGCATGTAACGCTGTCGAGCGGCGAGTCGCTCAGTAGCCGGGTGCTGGTCAGCGCCTGCGGCCAGCTTAATCGGCCCACATGCCCAAGCTTGCCCGGCATCGAGCGCTTTCAGGGCGTGGCCTTTCATTCGGCGCGTTGGCCGCATGACCTGGACCTGACGGGCAAGCGGGTCGCGGTGATCGGCACCGGGGCCTCGGCCATCCAGTTCGTGCCGCAGATCCAGCCAAAGGTGGCGCAGCTGAGCCTGTTCCAGCGTTCGGCGGCTTATGTACTGGCCAAGCCGGATCGCGCCTATCGCCCCTGGGAATTGGCCGCGCTGCGGCGCTGGCCCTGGCTGCTGCGCATCGACCGTACGCTGAAATACCTGCAGCATGAGGCCCGCGCCCTGGCCTTCGTGTCCTGGCCGGGGCTGATGCGGGTGTTCGCCTGGCGGTTCCGCCGTCACCTGGCGCGCGCCATGCCCGATGCCGAGAAGCGTACGCTGCTGCAGCCGGACTACCCCATGGGCTGCAAGCGCATCTTGATCAGCAACGACTACTATCCGGCGCTGGCCCAGGCCAATGTGCAGATAGTCGCTGCCGGCATCCGCGAGGTACGCGAGCGCAGCATCCTGGCCGCCGATGGGCGCGAGTTTTCCTGTGATGTGCTGATCTACGGCACCGGTTTCGCCAGCACCGAGTTTCTCGCGCCCATGCGCATCAGCGGCCTCGCGGGAGCCCAGCTGAGCCGGCACTGGCAGGGCGGCGCCGAGGCCTACAAGGGCATCGGTGTCAGTGGCTTTCCCAATCTGTTCATCCTCTATGGGCCCAACACCAACCTGGGGCACAACTCGATCATCTATATGCTCGAGAGCCAGTTCCGCTATGTCCTGGGATGCATGCGTATCTTGCAGCGCCAGGGCTTGCGCTATCTGGATGTCAAGCCAGGGGCGCAGCGCCGGTTCAACCAGCGACTGCAGGCCAGCATGCAGCAGACGATCTGGGATCAGGGCTGCAGCAGTTGGTACAAAACCGCGTCCGGCAAACACACCAACAACTGGCCGGGCTACACCTTCACCTACCGTCTGCTGACCCGGGCGCCGGAGCTGAAAGACTATGAATGCACCCGTTGAGTTCGAGGCGCCAGTGAGCGATCAGCGCCTTCTGCGTGCGCTGATTCGCGGCGCTCTGAAGCTGTTCTTCCGCAGCCTGGTGCGCCCGCCGATGCCGATTGCAGGGCAGCGGGCAGTGCTCAAGGTGCTGACGGCCTTCAGCCCCAGGCCGCGCGGAGTCGTTCGGGCCGCCGCCACGCTCGGCGGCCGACCCTGCGAGTGGCACCAGCCGGCGCATGCCGAGGGTCACGTGCTGCTGTATTTGCACGGGGGAGCCTATGTGATCGGCCGGCCGCAAACCCACAGAGCCATGTGCGCGGCGCTGGCCGCAGGCGGGCGGATGAAGGTGTGTGCGCTGGATTACCGGCGGGCACCGGAATTTCCCTATCCGGCGGCGCGCGATGATGCCGTGGCGGCGTATGAGGGCTTGCTGAACGCCGGCTACCGGGCCGAACAGATCGTCATTGGCGGCGATTCGGCCGGCGCCAATCTGGCCTTGGTCACCAGTTTGGCCTTGCGCCAGCGCGGGCTGGCGCAACCGGCGGCGCTGTTGTGTTTTTCGCCGCTCACCGACTTCACCTTTGCCCACTGGCATCGCCCGCCGACGGGCGACCCCATGCTTCATCCGCGCTGGGTCGAGCAGGCCGCGGCGCTCTATTGCCCGCCGGGGTTGCCGCGCGATGATCCGGGACTGTCGCCCGTCTATGCCGACCTGGCCGGGTTGCCGCCCTTGATGATTCAAGTGGGCGAGGACGAGATATTGCTCAACGACAGCCTGCGCCTGGCCAAGCAGGCGAGCGCAGCGGGTGTGGCGGTAACCCTGGAGCGCTATCCAGGGCTCTGGCATGTGTTTCAGGCCAACGTCGGGCGTCTGCGCGCGGCGGATCGGGCCCTTGAGCGGGCAGGGCATTTCTGTCGCAGTCAGGCGCGGCGACGCACGACATTCTGATTACCGGTGCGGCCTCGGGGAAAGGCGCGGCGACGGCTCGGCTGTTTCATGCGGGGGGGGCGTGGGCCAGCTGGAGATCAATCCCGCTGGGCTGAAGGCGCTTGGCGTCGTGTTGGGGGGCGTCTGGCACGCCCCTGTGGATGTGACCGAGGTTGCGGCCGTGCAGGCGGCGCCGGCAGAGTTCCGTGGCCGACAGGGCGGCAAACTCAGGCTGCTGTATCGCACCGGGCAAGGGGCGCCGGTGTGGCTAAAGCGGTTGATCATGCGCGGCCTCAACCGCGAGTAAGCGCGCCCGGGGGCGGCCTGTTTGCGCGCTGCACCGGTCGTCTGCTAGCCGGCAGTCAGTTTCGCGCCGGGCTAGGCTGAGAGAGATGGCTCCGAGTCGTCCATCCCTGCGTGACTCGCCATCGGCCCGTCCAGGCTTTGGCCCTGGCTTATGACACATCAAGCAGTCTCTGCTTGATTCTCGGGCGGCGCAGCGACTTGTGCCGCGACACCGCTGCAGATGCGGCGGTTGCAATGGGAAAGCGGTTTATCCATCCATCGCCTGAGGAGGTCGTTTCATGAGCACAGCCTTGCACGATGATGTCAGCAGCACTGTTCTACGGCGGATGAAGGAGGGCGGCTTCGACTTCGCCCGCTTTCATCCCATCGAGTTCTACGCGGTGTTTCCCGACGAGACCGGCGCCCGCCAGGCGACCCAATTCTTTAGTGGCGAGTCGCTGCATGTACTCCTGACCGAGCGCGAGGATGGCGCCTGGTATCTGCAGGTCAGCAAGGTGATGTATGCGACCTACGAGGGCATCGGCGACTTCGAGCAGAACCTGGAAGCCATTGTCGGGCCGCTCGGCGGCACACTCGACGGCTGGGGCGTGACCCAGGAAGTGAAGCGTTCGCGCGCCCAGTGAGTGGGCGCGGCGGGTGCTTCGCGGGCGTTGCCAGGGCGGGTTTCGCTGCGGCTACTGCAACCGAGTTTGCATACCATGGGCACGGCGGGCCATGGGACTCCCCTCCAGGGGGGCCGCGGCCTGGTGTCAAATGGCGCAGCGAGCCCCGTAAGGGGCCAGAGGTCGCCTGTCGGCGTTCAGGAGCGATTGATTTTTCCGCATTGTTTGCCCAGGCAAGGCAACCGCCAAGGGCCTGTTGCCTATACTGGCGAGAGACTTAGCGTGCCGGTCCGCTGACGCAGGGAATCAACCGCTGCTGCCAAGCACCCGGGCGCCGGCGCGGGTGCGCGGTGGACTTCCATTCGATGGTCACCAATGAGCTGTGACGGGCGAGTCCGATGGCACGGGCTTTGCCTATTAGGTAGTGCATTCGGGGGACAAGGAGTATTGCATGGCCCGAACCTTTTATGACGAGATGTACCAGCCCAACGGCGAGCTCCGCCCGCACTATCAGGGCTTCGCGCGCTGGCTGGAGGCAACCCCCAAGGACCTGCTGGCGCAGCGGCGGCGCGAGGCCGATCTGCTGTTTCACCGCGCCGGGATTACCTTCACCCTGTATGGCGATGATCAGGGCACCGAGCGCCTGATTCCCTTCGACATCATTCCGCGCAGCATCCCGGCCAGCGAATGGCGCACCATCGAGCGCGGCTGCATCCAGCGGGTGCAGGCGCTGAACATGTTCCTCGCCGATCTCTACCACGAGCAGAAGATCATCAAGGCGGGGGTCATCCCCGCCGAGCAGGTGCTGAGCAACGACGCCTACCAGCCGGCCATGCAGGGGCTGGATCTGCACCGCAACGTCTACGCCCATATCTCCGGGGTCGATCTGGTGCGCGATGGCGATGGCAGTTACTACGTGCTCGAAGACAACCTGCGCACGCCCAGCGGTGTCAGCTACATGCTCGAAGACCGCAAGATGATGATGCGCCTGTTTCCCGAGTTGTTCAGTGCCCAGCGCGTGGCGCCCATCGATCACTATCCGGGCCTGTTGCTCGACACCCTCAAGAGCGCCAGCCCGCTGGACAACCCCACGGTGGTGGTGCTGACCCCCGGGCGGTTCAACAGCGCCTACTTCGAACATGCGTTCCTGGCCCGGGAGATGGGCGTGGAACTGGTCGAGGGCGCCGACCTCCTGGTGCGCGACGACAAGCTGTACATGCGCACCACCGCCGGCACCAAGCAGGTGGATGTGGTGTATCGGCGCATCGACGATGCCTTCCTCGATCCCCTGGCCTTCAGGCCCGATTCCATGCTCGGGGTGCCGGGCCTGTTGGCGACCTACCGCGCCGGCAATGTGGTGCTGGCCAATGCGATCGGCACCGGGGTGGCCGACGACAAGTCGATCTATCCCTATGTCGGCGAGATGATCAGTTTCTACCTGGACGAGCAGCCAATCCTCAAGAATGTACCGACCTGGCAGTGCCGCAAGCCCGAGGAGCTGTCCCACGTGCTGGCCCATCTGCCGGAGCTGGTGGTCAAGGAGGCCCAGGGCTCCGGCGGCTACGGCATGCTGGTGGGCCCGGCCGCGAGCAAGGCCGAGATCGAGGCCTTCCGCGAGCGCCTGAAGGCCAAGCCGGAGGCCTATATCGCCCAGCCGACCCTGTGCCTGTCGACCTGCCCGACCTTCGTCGAGAACGGCATCGCGCCGCGTCATATCGACTTGCGTCCGTTCGTCTTGTCCGGTCGCGAAACTCGCCTGGTGCCCGGCGGCCTGACTCGCGTGGCGCTGCGCGAGGGCTCACTGGTGGTGAACTCGTCCCAGGGTGGCGGTACCAAGGACACCTGGGTGGTAGAGGAGTCGAACCATGCTCAGTAGAACCGCCTCCGATCTCTACTGGATGTCGCGCTACCTGGAGCGCGCGGAAAATCTCGCGCGCATGCTCGACGTCAGCTATTCGCTGTCGCTGATGCCCCGCGATGGCAGCGTCGATGGCCTGGATGAGTTGGCCATGCCGCTGCTGATTACCGGCACCCTGGACGAATACCTGGAGCGCCACGGCCAGATGCATGCCGAGCGCATGCTGCATTTCTTCGCCCTGGATGCGGACAACCCGGCCAGTCTCTATTGCTGCCTGCAGGCCGCCCGGATCAACGCTCACGCGGTGCGCGGCAGTATCACCGCGGAGATGTGGGAGAACATCAATGCCACCTGGCTGGAGATCCGCGGCATCGCCGAGCAGGGCCTGGGGCGCATGGGTATCAGCCGCTTCTGCGAATGGGTCAAGGAGCGCTCGCATCTGTTTCGCGGCGCCACCTTCGGCACCATCATCCGCGGCGATTCCTACCGCTTCATCCGCCTGGGCATCTTCATCGAGCGGGCCGACAACAGCCTGCGCCTGCTGGATGCACGCTACGAGATGCTCGGTGAGGACATCGACGAGCTCGATGGCCGGCCCGCGCGCAGCTATTACCAGTGGACCGCCTTGCTCAAGGCGCTGGCCTCGTTCGAGGCCTTCGCCGAGATCTACCGGGGTTCCCCGAGCACGCGCAAGACCGCCGAGCTGCTGTTGCTGCGGCCGGACGTGCCGCGCTCGCTGCGCTATTGCATGGACGAACTCAACCGCATGCTCGCCAGTCTGCCCGGCGAGAATGGCCGCCCGGCCCAGCGCCTGGCGGCGGAGCTGGAGGCCCGGCTGCGCTACACCGGCATCAAGGAGGTGCTGGACGTGGGCCTGCACGGCTGGCTCAACGACTTCATCGACCAGGTACGCGACCTGGGGCAGGCCATTCAGACCGCCTATCTGGAAGTCACCTGAGGTTCATCAGCGGCCTCGAATCACGCCCCGTGCGGCCTGCTCGGCGGCGGCGCGCGTCGCCCGCCTTTGACTCAAGCCTCGTGCCGGTGGATAACGCCGGGGCCCTCGAATGGCGTCAGCCGAGAAAGCGGGTCAGATTCGGCAGGATCAGCACCAGGGTGGTGGCGAACAGGATCAGGCCGGCCTGGCGGATCTTGCTGGGCTTGAACATGGCGTTTGCCTTTTATTGTTCTGGCGCCGAGCCGGCAGGCCCCTGGCTGGGCCCTCGCCTGCACGCGCGAGTGTCGATCCAATCACGCCCCGGCAATGCCCGGCGGCGCGTCCCTTTTCTCTGCCTTGCTCGAATAACTCTAGGGCGCGACCGGCGCCGCTTTAGATGAGTTGGTTGCTACCTGCTATTGCCTTGTAGCCTACGGTTATTTCCTCGCCTGACGCCTGCCAAGCGACCCTTGAGCCAGACGCCTCGGGTGCTGCGCCCCGAGGTGGGTCGGCAACCTCGCCGTTCGTCTGAGCGGACTGGTCAATGGCCCTGAGCGCTTGCGTCATTGAGCCTGGCGCGGGCAGGGCTATGGTGTAAGGCACAGGTGCGCCTCGCCCGCGGTGGCGGCGCTGCATGTCCATCGATTCCTCCGGGAGGCCTGGCAACGTCATGACCGAAGCATTCATATTCGATGCGGTGCGCACGCCGCGCGGCCGGGGCAAGAAGGACGGCGCCCTCTACAGCGTCAAGCCGGTGCGCCTGGTCGCCGGGCTGCTCGAGGCCCTGCGCCTGCGCAACCGCCTGGACACCCGCCAGGTCGACGACGTCGTCCTCGGCTGCGTTACGCCTGTGGGCGATCAGGGCGCCGATATCGCCAAGACCGCGGCCATGCTGGCCGACTGGGATGTCAGCGTCAGCGGGGTGCAACTCAACCGTTTCTGCGCCTCGGGCCTGGAGGCGGTGAACATCGGCGCCATGAAGGTGCGCTCCGGCTTCGAGGATCTGGTGGTGGTCGGCGGCGTCGAGTCCATGTCGCGGGTGCCCATGGGCTCGGACGGCGGCGCTTGGGTGATGGACCCGGAAACCAACCTGCACACCCATTTCACCCCCCAGGGCATCGGCGCCGACCTGATCGCCACCCTCGAGGGCTTCTCCCGCCGCGATGTCGATGCCTTCGCCCTGCGCTCGCAGCAGAAGGCGGCGCGTGCCCGTGATGAAGGGGCCTTCGCCAAGTCGCTGATTCCGGTCGTCGATCAGAACGGCATCGTCCTGCTCGAGCATGACGAGTACATCCGCGCCGACAGCACCCTGGAAGGTCTGGGCACGCTCAAGCCGAGCTTCGCCGCGCCCGGGCAGATGGGCTTCGACAGCACCGCCCTGCGGGTTTACAGCCATC
>JBFHKK010000089.1:0-8231 GCA_041595475.1 Pseudomonas sp.
CCCAGAGATTGGACTGTAACTGGCGGCTGGTGTAGTCGAGGGTGTGGTAGCGCAGGGCAAACCACGGCAATGGGTCGATCTGCCCGGCGAACAGGCGGTCGCTGGCCAGGCGGAACTGGATGAAGTTGGACAGCTGGGTTTCCGGCAGGCTGATGCTCTCGTGCGAGCCATTCAGGCCGTGGTAGATCAGCAGGCCATCGATGTCCTCGACCTCCTGCACGGTCAGCTTCCAGCCGTCGAAGTGGGTGATCTCATCGCCCGGGGCGAAGCGCACCCGGGTCAGTGGGGCATTGCGCGCGGCATACTGGCGGGTTTCGCCGGTGGCCGGGAACAATACGGTGAGCATGCGCCCGTCCTGTACCAGGATGGTGCCAAGGCCCAGTTCCGCCTCGCTGTCACTGATCCAGCGTTGTCCCGGTTGGTATTGCGCCATGCCTGTCTCCCCGCGTAAAAAAGCCGGCTATGGTAACGGAACGTCAGGCTCAGGCCCATGCTGCGATGGCACTTAAGGACGCCGTTTCAGTCGAAAGTGTAGCGAGCGCGATTCAAGTCGCGGCGTGC
Organism: Pseudomonas sp.; assembly: GCA_041595475.1. Lineage (GTDB taxonomy): Bacteria > Pseudomonadota > Gammaproteobacteria > Pseudomonadales > Pseudomonadaceae > Aquipseudomonas. The sequence goes on from JBFHKK010000089.1 coordinate 562, forward strand.
ATGGCCGACAGCCTGATCAAAGGAGGACCGTCTGAGTGCTGCCACCGATTCCCCACAGCCTGGCGCCCGTTGCCGCCCATCAGGACGTGATCAAGCCGCGCCCGGACATTCCCGCGGTCACCCCGGTCAAGGAAAGCGCCAAGGAGAGCGCGCTGAGCATGGACAAGCGCCATCCGCAGGAGACCGAGGAGCTGCTGCGCGAGGAGCAGCGGCGCCAGCAGCGGCGCTACTATTCGGCGGTCAAGGCGGAAGCGGCGGCGGCCGAGCAGAACAATGAGTCGGATATTCCCGGGCTGGATCTGGACCAGTTGCCGCGTCAGGGCCTGTGGGTGGATGTGGAAGTCTGATCGGCGCACACTGACGAAGAGTTCCCTGCTGCGCCATCGCGAGCCTGTCCTGAAGCCTTGTCCATGATCGAACTGCCCCTGCCCAATGCCTCTGTGTGCTACTGGCCGAACTGGTGCGTCGGCGCTGCGGCGGATCAGTGGTTCGAGCAGATGCTCGATCAAACCCCCTGGCAGCAGCCGAATGTGCGCCTCTACGGGCGTGAACACCCGGTGCCGCGGCGAGTCGCCTGGTATGGCGATCCGGGCGTGAGCTATCGCTATTCGGGTCTGACCCATCAGCCCCTGGCGTGGACGCCGCTGCTGGCGCAGATTCGCCGGCAGCTGGTGGCGGTCGTTGGCCAGGACCTCAACGGCGTGCTGCTCAACCTCTACCGCGACGGCCAGGATTCCATGGGCTGGCACAGCGACGACGAGGCCGAACTGGGCCCCGAGCCCTTGATCGCCTCGCTCAGCCTCGGCGGTTCGCGGCGTTTCGATCTGCGGCGCAAGGGCCAGACGCGAATCGAGCACTCGCTGACGCTCGAGCATGGCTCCTTGCTGGTCATGCGCGGGCCAACCCAGCATCATTGGCAGCATCAGCTGGCCAAGACCCGCCGTCCGTGCGCGCCGCGCCTGAATCTGACCTTTCGCCTACTCCGGTTGCCCGCATGAAAGATGACGAGAAACTGATCGATTTCAGCGCCGAACGCGACAAGCGCATCCATGACCTGCACGACAAGCGGCTGAACGACATGCGCCAGGCCTTCGAGCAGGCACTGCCCTTGCCCAAGGCGCGCAAGAAGCCCAAGGGCAAGCCGAAGAAGCGCTGAGTCATCGGTCTTGCGGCTGCCCCGAACAAGCATTGACCTCGGTCAATGGTTGCCGGCCGGGGTCTGGGTATGGTGGCGCCATTCCCGTTCAGCGCCTTGGCTCAGGAGGCTTCCCATGTTTATCGATGAAGTGGTAATTGCCGGTCTGCTTATTGTCGGGCTGACCCTGGCCTTCTGTGCCGGAGTTGGCTTCTTCATCTGGCAGGACGCGCGCAAGGGCGAGCATCGCTGAGCCCTAAGCAACGAGCACGCAAGGCAGTTCGGGCGACCTAGGTCGCCCTTTTTTCTGTCTGCGATCGGGACCAGGCAGGGCGTTGCCGGGCGCTTGCCTCAACCGATGCTGATCGGCGGCAGCTCGGCCAGCTCGACCGTCTGCTGGGTGCGCGGGGCGAGCACTTCGGCCTCGCCATCGACCACCAGCTCGTCGCGCTGGTTGAACACCCGGGTGGCGATGCGCACGCGAAACTTCGGCAGCTTCTCGAGGATTTCCAGGCGCACGCTGAGGCGATCGCCCAGTTTCACCGGCGCGGTGAAGCGCAGATTCTGGCCCAGGTAGATGGTGCCGGGGCCCGGCAGCTGGCAGGCGATCGCCGCGCTGATCAGCGCGCCGCTGAACATGCCGTGGGCGATGCGCTCCTTGAACATGCTGGCGGCGGCATAGTCGGCATCCAGGTGGACCGGGTTGCGATCCCCCGAGAGGGCGGCGAACAGCTGGATGTCACCTTCTTCCACGGTCTTGTCGTAGCGGGCGGTCTGCCCCACCTGGAGGTCATCGTAGGGGGTGTTGCGGCTCTGGCTCATGCGGGCTCCTGGGCTGGCGTTGGCTGGGCCTGGCTGTTTTCCAGGGTCTGCTCCAGCCAGTCGATCAGGTAGGCGGTGACCTCGTCGCGATTGGTCTCGTTGAGCAGCTCGTGACGGGCCTCGGGATAGACCTTGAGGTCGACCTTGTGCAGGCCGGCCTGGCGCAGGGCTTCGGCCAGCTTGGCCAGGCGCTTGCCGTCGCTGACCGGGTCGCGCTCGCCGCCGATCACCAGCAGCGGCAAGTGGCTGTCGATCTGCGCGAGATTCTCCGGCGGGGTGATCTGCTGCAGGCCGCCAAGCAGGTCGAGCCAGAATTGATTGGTGCAGAGGAAGCCGCACAGCGGATCATTGATGTATCTGTCGACTTCCTGCGGATCGCGGCTGAGCCAGTCGAAGTCCGTGCGGTTGGGCTTGAAGGCCTGGTTGAAGGAGCCGAACGAGAGGAAGTTGAGCAGCTTGCTGCGTCCGCTCGGGCCCTGGCGCCAGCGCTCCAGGCGGGCAATCAGGCGGGCGATGCGGTACAGCCAGACCGGCTGGTAATTGGAGCCGGAGAGGATGGCGCCCTGCAGGCTGCTGCTGTGCTGCATCAGGTAGGCCATGCTGATGTAGCTGCCCATGCTGTGGCCGAGCAGGAAGATCGGCGTCTGCGGGTGCTGCTGGCGGATATGGTGGTTGAGGCAGGCCAGGTCGTCGACCACCCGCGTCCAGCCGTTCTCGTCGGCATAGTGGCCGATGCGGCCATGGGCGGTGGTCTTGCCGTGACCGCGCTGGTCGAGGGCATAGAGCTCATAGCCGGCGGCGCTCAGGGCCGCGGCCAGGCGCGCATAGCGCTCGCTGTGCTCGGCCATGCCGTGGGACAGCATCAGCACCGCCTTGGGCGGCTGCTCGGGCGACCAGCGGTTGACGTACAGAGGGCTGGCATCGCTGCCGCTCAGCCAGAAAGCTTGGTGATGCATGGCGAATCCTTGAGCCTGCGGGGTCGGGCATTGTAGTGGCAGCGACGGCCTTTTTCCCAGCCGCAGGTGCTGAGCGGCGATTCAGCGGATCAATACAGGTGCGGGCATATTCTCGGCCTCGGTGTTAGCTGCTAAGTTCGCCGAAGCCCTTTGGTGCGCATCGGCATCTGCGTGCCGCGCCCCTGCGGTCGGCCCAACCATCTCGAGGAAGAGGAATAACAATAATGCAGCCTGATTTCTGGAACGACAAACGCGCACCTGGGGTGCCCGCCCGCATCGATCTCGACGCCTATCAATCGGTGGTCGATGTCTTCGAGCGCTCCTGCCGCAAGTTTGCCGACCGCCCGGCCTTCAGCAATCTGGGCGTGACCCTCAGTTACGCCGAGCTGGATCGCTTGTCGGCCGCCTTCGCCGGCTACCTGCAGAAGCACACCGACCTCCAGCCCGGCGAGCGCATCGCCGTGCAGATGCCCAACCTGCTGCACTACCCGGTCGCGGTGTTCGGCGCCCTGCGCGCCGGGCTGGTCGTGGTCAACACCAATCCGCTGTACACCGCGCGCGAGATGCGCCACCAGTTCAAGGACGCCGGGGTGCGGGCGCTGGTCTATTTGAACATGTTCGGCAAGCTGGTCCAGGAGGTGTTGCCCGATACCGAGATCGAGTACCTGATCGAGGCGCGCATGGGCGACTTCCTGCCGGCGCCCAAGGGCTGGCTGGTCAATACCCTGGTCAAGCATGTGAAGAAGCTGGTCCCCGACTACCGCTTGCCCCAGGCGCTGCCCTTCAAGGCGGTGCTCAAGCAGGGCCAGGGCCATGGGCTCAAGCCGGTCCAGGCCGGGCATGAGGACGTCGCCGTGTTGCAGTACACCGGCGGCACCACGGGGGTGGCCAAGGGCGCCATGCTCACCCATGGCAACCTGATCGCCAACATGTTGCAGGTGAATGCCTGCCTGGCCCAGCTCGGGCCCGACGGCGCCCCGCTGATGAAAGAGGCCCAGGAGGTGATGATCGCGCCCCTGCCGCTCTACCACATCTATGCCTTCACCGCGAACTGCATGTGCATGATGGTCAACGGCAATCACAACGTGCTGATCACCAATCCACGCGATATCGGCGGCTTCATCAAGGAGCTGGGCAAGTGGCAGTTTTCCGCGCTGCTGGGCCTTAACACCCTGTTCGTCGCCCTGATGGACCATCCCGAATTCAAGAAGCTGGATTTCTCCCATCTCAAGCTGACCAATTCCGGCGGCACCGCCCTGGTCAAGGCCACCGCCGAGCGCTGGCAGGCCATCACCGGTTGCCCGGTGACCGAGGGCTACGGCTTGACCGAAACTTCGCCGGTGGCCAGTGCCAACCCCTATGGCGAGCGGGCGCGCCTGGGCAGCGTGGGAATCCCGGTGCCGGGCACCGCCTTCAAGGTGATCGATGATCAGGGCAACGAGCTGCCCCTGGGCGAGCGCGGCGAGCTGTGCATCAAGGGCCCGCAGGTGATGAAGGGCTACTGGCAGCGCCCGGAAGCCACTGCCGAGGTGCTGGATGCCGAGGGCTGGTTCAAGAGCGGCGACATCGCGGTGATAGATCCGGACGGTTACGTGCGCATCGTCGATCGCAAGAAGGACATGATCATCGTCTCCGGTTTCAACGTCTATCCCAACGAGATCGAGGATGTGGTCATGGCCCATCCGAAGGTGGCCAGCTGCGCGGCCGTAGGCGTGCCCGACGAGAAATCCGGCGAGGCGGTCAAGCTGTTCGTGGTGCCGCGCGATGCCGCGGTCACGGTCGATGAGCTCAAGGCCTACTGCCGGGAAAACTTCACCGGCTACAAGGTGCCCAAGCACATCGTCTTCAAGGAAACCCTGCCGATGACGCCGGTCGGCAAGATCCTCAGGCGCGAGCTGCGCGACATCGCCTGAGGCCCGCGAAGGCAGCCACCGGCCGGCGCCGCGCCGGTGGCTTTTTGTGTGACCAGCCCGCCGCGCTCGGTCTATCTCGGACTGCCTGGGCCGCCTTTGGTGCTAGGCGACCCCCGGCAAAGCTGCTAACCTCGGAGCGCTTTTTCGCTGCTCGAACGGCAAAAGACAAGCAAACAAACACAACAAAGCATCGCCGCCGCGCGATGACGATCAGCTGTTGCTTAGGAGTGGGCCTCCATGACCGAAAACTTTTGGAAGGATAAGTACCCTGTTGGGATTCCTGCAGAAATCGATCCTGACCAGTACCCGAACATTCAGGCGGTACTGAAACAGTCCTGCCAACGCTTCGCCGACCAGCCTGCTTTCACCAATCTGGGCAAGACCCTGACCTACGGCGAAATCTACGAGCTGTCCGGCGCCTTCGCCGCCTACCTGCAGCAGCACACCGACCTCAAGCCGGGCGATCGCATCGCCGTGCAACTGCCCAACGTCCTGCAATACCCGGTGGTGGTATTCGGCGCCCTGCGCGCCGGCCTGGTGGTGGTCAACACCAACCCGCTGTACACCGCGCGGGAAATGGAACACCAGTTCAACGACTCCGGCGCCAAGGCGCTGGTGTGCCTGGCCAACATGGCTTACCTGGCCGAACAGGTGGTGCCCAAGACCGGCGTCAAGACGGTCATAGTCACCGAAGTCGGCGACATGCTGCCGGCGGCCAAGCGCCTGCTGGTCAACAGCATGGTCAAGTATGTGAAGAAGATGGTCCCGGCCTACAACCTGCCGCAGGCGGTCAAGCTGACCCAGGCCCTGGCCAAGGGCCGCGGCCAGGCGGTCCAGGATGCCAGCCCGGCCAGCGGCGAGATCGCCGTGCTGCAATACACCGGCGGCACCACCGGCGTGGCCAAGGGCGCCATGCTGACCCACCGCAACCTGGTGGCCAACATGCTCCAGGCCCGCGCCATGATGGCCTCGAACATGGGCGAGGGCTGCGAGATCGTGGTCGCGCCGCTGCCGCTCTACCACATCTACGCCTTCACCTTCCATTGCATGGCGATGATGCTGCTGGGCAACCACAACCTGCTGATCACCAACCCGCGCGACCTGCCGTCGATGGTCAAGGACCTGTCCAAGCACAAGTTCACCGCCTTCGTCGGCCTCAACACCCTGTTCGTCGCCCTGTGCAACAACGAGGCCTTCCAGAAGCTCGACTTCTCCTCGCTGAAGATCACCCTGTCTGGCGGCATGGCCCTGCAACTGGCCACCGCCGAGCGCTGGAAGCAGGTCACCGGCAGCCCGATCTGCGAAGGCTACGGCATGACCGAAACCAGCCCGGTGGCCTCGGTCAACCCGGTGGCCAACATCCAGATGGGCACCATCGGCATTCCGGCGCCTTCGACCCAGTGCAAGGTCATCGACGACGAGGGCAATGACCTGCCGCTCGGCGCGGTCGGCGAGCTGTGCATCAAGGGCCCGCAGGTGATGAAGGGTTACTGGCAGCGTCCGGAAGCCACCGACGAGATGATCGACGCCGACGGCTGGCTGAAGACCGGCGACATCGCCGTGATTCAGGAAGACGGCTATATGCGCATCGTCGACCGCAAGAAGGACATGATTCTGGTGTCCGGCTTCAACGTCTATCCCAACGAGTTGGAAGACGTGCTGGCGACCCTGCCGGGCGTGCTGCAGTGCGCGGCCATCGGCGTGCCGGACGACAAGTCCGGCGAGGCGATCAAGCTGTTCGTGGTCGCCAAGCCGGAAGCCGGCCTGACCAAGGAGAAGGTCATGGAGCACATGCGCGCCAACGTCACCGGCTACAAGGTGCCGCGTTTCGTCGAGTTCCGCGAGGCCCTGCCGACCACCAACGTCGGCAAGATCCTGCGCCGCGAGCTGCGCGACGAAGAGCTGAAGAAGCTGCAGAAAGCCAGCTGATCGCGCTCTGCCGACGAAGCCCCGCCCCGGCGGGGCTTCGTCGTTTCCGGGGGAGCCGTTTGACGCCTGGACGGTTTGGCCGCTGCCCGGGCAAATCTGCGACAATCGCGGCCCTTGCCGCCCTCGCATCCGCCGCCCGATGACCGACCCGACTGCCACCCTCGATTCGCTGCTGCACAACCTCGACCAGGCCCTGATCGCCGACCGCCACCGCCTGCGCCGCCAGTTGCACGAACTGCGCAAGCACCCCGACCCGGCCAGGCAGGCGCAGTGGCTGGAGCGCTTCCAGGCCTCCTGCGCCAAGGTCGAGGTGCGCCGCTTCAGCGTGCCGGCCATGCGCTACGACGAGGCCCTGCCGATCGCCGCCAAGCGCGAGGAGATCAAGGCCGCCATCAGTCAGCATCAGGTGGTGGTGATCGCCGGCGAGACCGGCTCGGGCAAGACCACCCAGTTACCGAAGATCTGCCTGGAGCTGGGCCGCGGTCTGCATGGCCTGATCGGCCACACTCAGCCGCGGCGCCTGGCGGCGCGCAGCGTGGCGACCCGGGTCGCCGAGGAGATAGGCACGCCCCTGGGCGAGCTGGTCGGCTACCAGGTACGCTTCGAGGACCAGTCCAACGAGCGCAGCCTGATCAAGCTGATGACCGACGGCATCCTCTTGGCCGAGACCCAGCACGACCGCTTCCTCGACAAGTACGACACCCTGATCGTCGACGAGGCCCACGAACGCAGCCTCAACATCGATTTCCTGCTCGGCTATCTGAAGACCCTGCTGCCGCGCCGGCCGGACCTCAAGCTGATCATCACCTCGGCCACCATCGACCTGGAGCGCTTCTCCAAGCACTTCGATGGTGCGCCTATCGTCGAGGTGTCCGGGCGCACCTACCCGGTGGACACCTGGTACCGGCCCCTGGC
>JBFHKK010000090.1:0-8195 GCA_041595475.1 Pseudomonas sp.
GATTCAACGAGGCTCTACCATGTTCCAATACTCCGCCCGCCCCGACCTGCTCAAGGACCGGGTGATCCTGGTCACCGGCGCCGGCCGCGGCATAGGCGCCGCCGCCGCCCAGACCTTCGCCGCCCACGGCGCGACCGTATTGTTGCTGGGCAAGACCGAGGAGCACCTGAGCCGCGTCTACGACGCCATCGAGGCCGCCGGTCATCCGCAGCCTGTGGTCATCCCCTTCAATCTGGAGACCGCCCTGCCGCATCAGTACGACGAGCTGGCGGCCACCATCGAGCGCGAGTTCGGCCGCCTCGACGGCCTGCTGCACAACGCCTCCATCCTCGGCCCGCGCACACCGCTGGAACAACTCTCCGGCGACAACTTCATGCGGGTGATGCAGGTCAACGTCAACGCCATGTTCATGCTGACCAGCAGCCTGCTGCCGCTGCTCAAGCAATCGGTCGATGCCTCGGTGATCTTCACCTCCAGCAGCGTCGGTCGCAAGGGCCGCGCCTACTGGGGCGCCTACGCGGTCTCCAAGTTCGCCACCGAGGGGCTGATGCAGGTGCTGGCCGACGAAGTCGACGGCATCGCCACTGTGCGCGCCAACAGCGTCAACCCGGGCGCCACCCGCACCGACATGCGCGCCCAGGCCTACCCGGGGGAGAATCCGCAGAGCAATCCGACGCCGGAGGCGATCATGCCCGTGTACCTCTATCTGATGGGGCCCGACAGCAGCGGCGTCAATGGCCAGGCATTCGACGCCCAGTGACCTTCCGCCGATTGCGTCGCGACAGGTTATTGGCGTCCCCGGGCCTGCCGGCAAGTCATTGCCGGTAAACCAGCGTCACGGCCGGCAATCCGCCGGCCACAAACCGCCAATAAATTACCCTATCTTATTGATTTAAAAGACGTTTAAAGAATAAATCGGGCATTGGCACGAAATTCGCTGAAGACACCTCAGACAAACGCCTCAGCGCGCCAGAGGATCAGCGTCATGCTTACGCCCAGCCAGACCAACACCATCGACTTCGATACGGCCAAGCTCCAGCGCCTGGGATTTTCCAACAAGCAGGCCCGGCCACTGCGCCCGATCAGCGTCGGTCAGTTGCGCCAGCAGTTGAATCTGCAACTGCAGACCAGCCTGGACGCCGAGCGCATTCTGCAGCTGTTCTTCGGCGCCGTGCAGCGCCTGGTACCCCTCGACGCCCTGAGCTACCAGCAGCCGGTTTGCGAGTTGCGTCTGGAACTGGGCCAGCCGGCCAGCCATTCGGCGGCCTACCGGCTGAGCCACCAAGGCGAATACCTGGGCGAGCTGGTGTTCCGCCGCCGGCTGCGCTTCAGCGACGACGAACTCGGGCAACTCGAATCGCTGCTGGCCAGCCTGCTGTTTCCGCTGCGCAACGCCCTGCTCTATCGAGCGGCGGTCCAGAACGCCCTGCGCGACCCGCTGACCGGCGCCGGCAATCGCATCGCCATGGATCAGGCCCTGCAACGGGATATCGACATGGCCAGGCGCAACCTGCTGCCGCTCTCGGTGCTGATGCTCGACATCGACCACTTCAAGCAGGTCAACGACACCTACGGCCACAGCGTCGGCGATGAAGTCCTCAAGGCCGTCGCCGCCACCCTCAAGGCTCAGCTGCGCAATGTCGACATGGTGTTCCGTTACGGTGGCGAAGAGTTCATGGTGCTGCTCTCGGGCACCGACCGGGAGGCCGCGGCGCTGGTCGGCGAGCGCCTGCGCCAGGCCGTTCTGGAGCTGCAATGCCTGTCCCAGGGCCGCCTGATTCCGCTCTCGATCAGCCTTGGCTGCGCCAGCCTGCTTAGCGGCGAGACGGCCGACAGCCTGCTGCGGCGGGCCGACGACGCCCTCTATGCCGCCAAGCGCCAGGGCCGCAACCGCCTGACCATGGCCGGCTAACAGGACCGCACGCACAAGAAAGGGCTCCTAGGAGCCCTTTTCTGTTTTCTGGCGCTGCCTACCGGGGTTTGTTCCGGCCGCGGCCGAAGCCCGGACGCTGCCCCTCGCCGGCCGGCTTGGCGGCCGGACGATCGGCCCTCGGCTTGCTTGGGCGCTTCTTGTTGACCTCGCCGGGCCGCTCGGCCAACGGCGTGCCACGCCCTTCCTCGGCGCGCCCCTGGTTGCGGCCGGCCGGTGCGCCATGGGCCGGACGCAGGGTCCGCGGCGAGCGCTCGGCGCGCCCCACCGGCTTGGCCGCCTTGCGCTGCAGACGATCGAGCTTGTCGCGGACCTTTTCCTTCATCGGCGGCAGGGCAATCGGCTTGAGACCGACCTCTTCGCTGAGGATATCGACCTCGCGCTGGTCCATCTCCCGCCAGCGGCCCATGGGCAGATCGGAGGTGAGGAACACCGGGCCGAAGCGCACCCGCTTCAGGCGGCTGACCACCAGCCCCTGGGATTCCCAGAGACGGCGCACCTCGCGGTTGCGCCCTTCCATCACCACGCAGTGATACCAGCGGTTGAAACCCTCGCCGCCGGGCGCTTCCTTGATGTCGGTGAACTTGGCCGGGCCGTCCTCGAGCATGACGCCGGCCTTGAGCCGCTCGATCATCTCCTCGTCGACCTCGCCGCGCACGCGCACGGCGTACTCGCGATCCATCTGGAAGGAAGGGTGCATCAGGCGGTTGGCCAGTTCGCCATCGGTGGTGAACAGCAGCAGGCCGGTGGTGTTGATGTCGAGCCGGCCGATATTGATCCAGCGCCCGTCCTTGGGCCGCGGCAGCCGATCGAACACGGTCGGCCGGCCTTCGGGATCGTCACGGGTGCAGATCTCGCCGTCGGGCTTGTTGTAGATCAGCACCCGGCGCACGCTCTCACTGGCCTCTTCGCGCTTGAGCAGGCGCCCGTCCAGGGCGATGGCGTCGTGCGAATCGACGCGCTGGCCGAGGCTGGCGGGGGCGCCATTGACCTTGACCCGGCCAGCGGCGATCCAGGACTCGATCTCGCGGCGCGAGGCCAGGCCCATGCGCGCCAGGACCTTCTGCAGCTTCTCGCCAGCGGGGCTGTAATCTTCAGATTCACTCATCTGGGCACCTCCCGGTGTTCTCTAGTGATCGACGACAGGGCGTCGTCGGCTGCGCATCATACGCCCATCGGCGAATCGGCGCATGACCGGGCAGCGGCGCCCGCCGGGCGGGCCAGGGCTCAAGGCGACTGAAGATCCTCGGCATCGGCCGGCACTTGCTCGTTCGACAATTCCAGGTCGGAGAAGTCGGTCTTCAGGCCCTGCTCCATCGCATCGAGGTCGGCCAGCAGGCTGCTGAAGCTGGTTTGCTCGCGCGGCGCCTCGGTCGCTTCGCCCGTGCCGGCCACATCGGCCCGCGCCTGCAGGTCGGCGGGCACCGGCAGCTCATCGCCCTGCTCGAGGTCCAGCAGCGGCTCGGGTTCCAGTTCGCGCAGCGCCGCCAGCGGCGGCAGCTCCTCGAGGCTCTTGAGGTTGAAGTGGTCGAGAAAGGCCTTGGTGGTGGCGAACATGGCCGGCCGCCCCGGCACGTCGCGGTAGCCGACCACGCGGATCCACTCGCGCTCCTGCAGGGTCTTAATGATGTGGCTGTTGACCGCCACGCCGCGCACATCCTCGATCTCGCCGCGGGTGATCGGCTGGCGGTAGGCGATCAGCGCCAGGGTCTCGAGCATGGCCCGCGAGTAGCGCTGCGGCCGCTCTTCCCAGAGCCGGCCGACCCAGGGCGCGAAGCGCTCGCGCACCTGCAGGCGATAGCCGGAAGCCACTTCCTTGAGCTCGAAGGCGCGCCCCTCGCAGGACTGACCCAGGAGCTCCAGGGCCTCACGCAGCTGTGCCGGCTCCGGTCGCTCGCGCTCCTCGAACAGTTCGAGCAGGCGCTCGACCGAGTGCGCCTTGCCGGAGGCCAGCAGGAAGGCCTCGAGCAGGCGGGCCAGTTCGGCAGTATCGCTCAGGTTCATCGTCACTCCCCTCGGGCACGCACGTGGATAGGCCCGAAGGCCTCATTTTGCACCAGCTCGACCAGGGATTCCTTGATCAACTCCAGCACCGCCATGAAGGTCACCACCACCCCGAGGCGCCCCTCCTCGACCGCGAACAGCTCGGCGAAGGCCACGAAGGCGCCGCCCTTGAGGCGCTCGAGCACCTGGCTCATGCGCTCGCGGGTCGACAGCGCCTCACGGGTGACCTGGTGACTCTCGAACATATCGGCGCGGCGCATGACTTCGGCCATCGACAGCAGCAGCTCTTCCAGGCTGACATCCGGCAACAGCTTGCGCGCCCGCGCCTGGGGCGCCTCCAGGCGCGGCAGCGTGTGGTCGCGACCGACCCGCGGCAGATCGTCCAGCCCCTCGGCCGCGGCCTTGTAGCGCTCGTACTCCTGCAGGCGGCGGATCAGTTCCGCGCGCGGGTCTTCTTCATCCTCCTCGGCCTCGCTGGCGCGCGGCAGCAGCATGCGCGACTTGATCTCGGCGAGCATGGCCGCCATCACCAGGTATTCGGCGGCCAGCTCCAGACGCACCGACTGCATCAGCTCGACATAGCCCATGTACTGCTTGGTGATCTCGGCCACCGGAATATCCAGCACATCGATGTTCTGCTTGCGGATCAGATAGAGCAGCAGATCCAGCGGCCCCTCGAAGGCCTCGAGGAATACCTCCAGGGCATCCGGCGGGATATACAGGTCCAGCGGCAGCTCGGTGACCGCCTGACCGTAGACCAGGGCGAAAGGCAGCTCCTGCTGGGCGCCGGCCTGGCTGTCGACGGCAACGGGATGGGCGGGGTCGGACATGGGGTCAGCGCCTCAGCGGTAATTGAGGCCCAGGGCCAAGCGCACTTCGGCCAGGGTCTCGCGGGCCTCGTTGCGGGCGCGCTCGGCACCCTCGGCGAGAATGCGCCGGACCAGGTCCGGATTGCCCTGGTAGTCGGCGGCGCGGGCCTGCAACGGCTTGAGCTCCTGCTGAACCGCCTCGATCAGCGGCGCCTTGCACTCCAGGCAACCGATCCCGGCGCTTCTGCAGCCCTTTTGCACCCAGTCGCAGGTCTCGTCACTGGAGTAGAGCTGGTGCAGCGGCCAGACCGGACAATGGGCCGGTTCGCCCGGATCGCTGCGATGCACCCGCGCCGGGTCCGTGGGCATGCGACGGATCTTCTCCTCGACCTCCGCGGCCGAGTCGCGCAGGAAGATCGCATTGTGATTGGACTTGGACATCTTCTGGCCATCCAGACCGGCCAGCCTCGGCGCCTCGCTGAGCAGGGCCTGGGGCTCGGGCAGCAGCACCTTGCCGCCGCCCTCCAGGTAGCCATAGAGGCGCTCCTTGTCGCCCAGGGTGATGCTCTGCTGATCCTTGAGCAGCGCCCGCGCGGTTTCCAGGGCCTCGCCATCGCCTTGCTGCTGGTAGGCCTTGCGCAGGCTGTTGTAGAGCGCCGCGGTCTTCTTGCCGAGTTTGAGGATGGCGGCCTCGGCCTTGACCTCGAAGTCCGGCTCGCGACCGTAGAGGTGATTGAAGCGCCGCGCCACGTCGCGAGCGAACTCGATGTGCGGCAGCTGATCGGCGCCTACCGGCACCACGCCGGCGCGATAGAGCAGAATGTCGGCAGCCTGCAGCAGCGGATAGCCGAGGAAGCCGTAGGTCGCCAGATCCTTGCCGCGCTGCTGGTCCTGCAGTTCCTTGTAGGACGGCACCCGTTCCAGCCAGCTGAGCGGGCAGATCGCCGACAGCAGCAGATGCAGTTCGGCATGCTCGGGCACCTGGGACTGGATAAACAGGGTCGCCGAGCTGGGGCTGACCCCGGCGGCCAGCCAGTCCACCGCCATGTCCATCACCCGCTCGGACAGTTGCTCGACCTCTTCGTAGTCGGTGGTCAGGGCATGCCAGTCGACGATGCAGAAGTAGCATTCGTAGGCATGCTGCAACTTGATCCAATTCTTCAGCACGCCGTGATAGTGGCCCAAGTGCAGACGGCCGCTGGGGCGCATGCCAGAGAGCACGCGGCGCTCAGAGTCAACGAGGCTCAAACCGGGTTACCTAAACAGACCAACAAGAAGCGCGAGTATAACGGCGCCGACCGCCTCCGCGAGCAAATCCATGCAGGTCCCGGCGACCGGCCATCGGCCGCGCCGGCATGCTCACCTGGCCTCTTCGAAAGGCGCCGGATCGCCGCAACCTTCGCGCAGCACCTGGGGCCGCTCATCGACCAGGCTGACCACGGTCGATGCCTCGAGACCGCCTTCGCCACCGTCGATGATCAGGTCGACCTGATGCTCCAGGCACTGGCGCATCTGCCGCGGATCGCTCATTGGCAGCGTCTCGTCGGGCAATATCATGCTGACGCTCATCAGCGGCTCACCCAACTCCTCGAGCAACGCCAGGGCGATCGGCTGGGCCGGCACCCGCAGGCCTATGGTGCGGCGCTTGGGATGCAGGAGCATGCGCGGCACTTCGCGGGTGGCGTTGAGAATGAAGGTGTAGGGCCCCGGGGTGTGGGTCTTGAGCAGACGGAATGCGCCGGTGTCGACCTTGGCGAACAGGCTGAGCTGGGACAGGTCGCGGCAGACCAGGGTGAAGTTGTGCTTGTCGTCCAGCCGGCGCAACCGCCGTATGCGCTCCATGGCGCCCTTGTCGCCGACCCGGCAGCCCAGCGCGTAGCAGGAGTCGGTGGGATAGATGACCACCCCGCCCGACCTGATGATCTCGACCGCCTGCTTGATCAGGCGCAACTGCGGGTTCTCCGGGTGGACCTGGAAAAATTGACTCACACTGACTCCCTGTTCAGTTGGCAGCAGCCTGGACATCTGAGAAACGCGTCCACAGAGGTGAAAGGTCTTCCGGCAAGGGACGGCACATGCCCAATTCGGACCAGTCACCGGGTGAATGAAAATCGCTGCCGGCACTGGCCAGCAGGCCGAACTCGCGGGCCAGAATCGCCAGGGCGCCGACCTGCTCGGCCGGCTGCATGCCATTGACCACTTCCAGGGCATGACCACCGGCCTGAACGAATTCGGCCACCAGGCGCCGCCGCTTACTTCGAGTAAAGTCGTAGTGCCAGGGGTGCGCCAGGCTGATCCAGGCGTCGGCTGCGCGCAGCGTGCCCACCGCCTCCGCGAGCGTCGGCCAATGCTGCTTGACGTCACCCAGCTTGCCCGCCCCCAGCCATTTGCGAAATGCCTCGGCGCGATCCTTGACGAAACCGCCACGCACCAGGAACTCGGCGAAATGCGGGCGCGCCGGCGCATTGCCGCTGTCGCCCAGTTCCTGCTGCACCGCCCGCGCCCCGTCCAGCGCACCGGGCATGCCCTTGGCCGCGAGGCGCTGGGCGATCTCCTCGGCACGCAACCAGCGCCCGGCGTGCAGCTCCTCGATACGCTGGCGCAGCGCCGGCGCCTGGGTCGAAAAGGCGTAGCCGAGCACGTGGATGGTCGCTCCGCCCCAGGTGCAGGACAGCTCGATGCCGTTGACCAACTGCATATCCAGGGCCTGCGCCGCGGCGCGGGCTTCGTCCAGGCCCTCGAGGGTGTCATGGTCGGTCAGCGCCAGCAGCCGCACGCCTCGCTCATGGGCCCGGGCGATCAGGACAGAAGGCGCCAGCGCCCCGTCGGAGGCGGTGCTGTGGCAGTGAAGGTCGACATCCATGGGCGGGCTTTCCGGCAAGGTTGGTTTGCTATTATGCCGCCACACCGTCCTCAATGCCGGCGCAGGCGAAGATTTACTCGACTTTAGCCATCCGTCCTGCTTTTCTGCTCGCCAGTCCAGAATCCGCGCCGGCCTGCCGGCAGCACATGGAGGATCGATATGCTCTACGCCATTATCGCCACCGATGTCGAACACTCCCTCGAGCATCGCCTGGCGGCCCGCCCGGCCCACCTCGCCCGCCTGGAGCAACTGAAGAACGAAGGTCGCCTGGTGCTGGCCGGCCCGCATCCGGCGATCGACAGCAACGACCCGGGCCCGGCCGGCTTCTCCGGCAGCCTGATAGTCGCCGAGTTCGATTCCTTGCTCGCCGCGCAGCGCTGGGCGGATGCCGATCCGTACCGCGCCGCCGGCGTCTACGCCTCGGTGCTGGTCAAGCCCTTCAAGCAGGTCTTGCCCTGAGGGCGCTACTTAGGCTCATATCGCTTTCACTCTCTTCCGGAAACAGGAGTTCCGATGCGCCGCCTGTCCCTGCCTCTGCTGTTGACCCTGAGTCTGTTACCCCTTGCCTTGCACGCCGAAGAGCACGACC
>JBFHKK010000091.1:0-8181 GCA_041595475.1 Pseudomonas sp.
CTCGACAAGCGTGACCTGATCCTCGCCAAAGGTGCCGAGGTGATGACCCGTCGTGGTTATCACGGCGCCGGCGTGCAGGAAATCGTCCAGGCCGCCGGGGTGCCCAAGGGCTCCTTCTACCACTACTTCGCCAGCAAGGAAGACTTCGCCCTGCAGGCCCTGCAGTGGGTCTATCAGCCGCGCCTAGAGCGCTACGCCCAGGCCCTGACCAACCCGGCGCTGAGTCCGCGTCAGCGCATTCTCGATTATTACGCCGAACTGGTCGCGCATTTTGCCTGTCAGGAAAAACTCGAATACCACTGCTTCATCGGCAGCCTGAGCTTCGAGATGGCCGAACTGTCGCCGGTCATAGGGGGCGAGGTGGATGCCATTCTGCAGCGCTCGGCCGACATCCTGCGGGCGTGCCTCGAGCAGGCCCAGCTCGCCGGCGAGTTGGCGGCGGACGAGGATTGCGCCAATCTGGCCAGTTTCATCGCCAATGCCTGGCAGGGCACCCTGACCCGCCTCAAGGTGGCCAGCAATGCGCGGGTGCTGGACGACTTCATGCAACGCCTGCAGCGCCTGCTGCAGGCCTGATTTTTTACCCCTTCGAACGAGACGACCGGTC
The DNA here is from genome assembly GCA_041595475.1 of Pseudomonas sp. Taxonomy (GTDB): domain Bacteria; phylum Pseudomonadota; class Gammaproteobacteria; order Pseudomonadales; family Pseudomonadaceae; genus Aquipseudomonas. The sequence goes on from JBFHKK010000091.1 coordinate 608, forward strand.
GCCTGGCCGGCACAGAGGAGCAACCATGAACGCCCCGGTACAAGCCCTGTTCCAACCCTTCAGCCTCGGCGCCCTGGAGCTGCCGACCCGCGTGGTGATGGCGCCCATGACCCGCTCCTTCTCGCCCGGCGGCGTGCCCAACAGCAAGGTCATCGAGTACTACCGCCGTCGTGCGGCGGCCGGGGTCGGCCTGATCGTCACCGAAGGCACCACGGTCGGCCACAAGGCCTCCAACGGCTATCCCAACGTGCCGCGCTTCTACGGCGAGGACGCCCTGGCCGGCTGGCAGCAGGTGGTCGAGGCGGTGCACGCCGAGGGCGGCAAGATAGTTCCGCAGCTCTGGCATGTGGGTAACGTGCGCAAGCTCGGCACCGAACCGGATGCCGAGGTGCCGGGCTATGGCCCCAGCGAGAAGCGCAAGGATGGCCAGGTCGTGGTCCACGGCATGAGCAAGCAGGACATCCAGGAGGTCATCGCCGCCTTCGCCCAGGCCGCCCGCGATGCCCAGCGCATCGGCATGGACGGGGTGGAGATCCACGGCGCCCACGGCTACCTGATCGACCAGTTCTTCTGGGCCGGCAGCAACCAGCGCGACGACGAATACGGTGGCGACCTGGCCGCTCGCTCGCGCTTCGCCATCGAGCTGATCCAGGCGGTACGCGCCGCGGTCGGCCCGGACTTCCCGATCATCTTCCGCTTCTCGCAGTGGAAGCAGCAGGACTACAGCGCGCGCCTGGTGGAGACCCCGGAAGCTCTGGAGGCCTTCCTCAAGCCGCTGTCCGAGGCCGGGGTGGACATCTTCCATTGCTCGACCCGGCGCTTCTGGGAGCCGGAATTCGACGGCTCGGAGCTGAACCTGGCCGGCTGGACGCGCAAGCTCACCGGCAAGCCGACCATCACCGTCGGCAGCGTCGGCCTGGATGGCGAGTTCCTGCAGTTTATGGTCAACACCGACAAGGTGGCCCAGCCGGCCAAGCTCGAAGGGCTGCTCGAGCGCCTGAACAAGCAGGAGTTCGACCTGGTGGCGGTTGGCCGCGCCCTGCTGGTCGACCCGGACTGGGCCGCCAAGGTGCGTGACGGCCGCGAGGCGGACATCCTGCCGTTCAGCCGCCAGGCGCTGATGAGCCTGGTCTAAACAGGCTTTCTCGGCTGCGCCTCGGTCAGGCGCGGCATTGCTCCAGCCCCGGTTCGCCGGGGCTTTTTTTGTTTGCAGATAAGGTCGCCTGCGTTCGCCAGGTCGTGCGGCGAGCGCGATCAGCCGCGCTCGCGGACCCAGAACAGGGTGGCCCCGGCCACGGCTGCCGGCATCATCAGGATGTTCAGCCCAGGTACCAGCAGCGCGGCGTAGGTGATGCCGCCGAAGCCCAGGCTCTGCCAGCGCTTCTCGCGCAGCCAGGCGAGCATGTCCTGCCAGCTCATCTTGTTGTTGTCGGCCGGGTAGTCGATGTACTGGATGGCCATCATCCACACCCCGAACAGCAGCCACAGCGGCGCGGCCACCAGATTGACCACCGGGATGAAGCTGAGGATCAGCAGGGCGATGGCCCGCGGCAGGAAGTACAGCAGCTTGCGCGCCTCGCGGCCCAGGGTGCGCGGCACCATGGCCAGCAGCTCGGCCCAGCGGAAGGGCGGGAAGGGGTCTTCGCCGCGCACCACCACCTCGACCTTCTCGGCGAGAAAGCCGTTGAAGGGCGCGGCTATGATGTTGGCCAGCATGGTGAAGCTGAAGAACACCATCAGCAGCACCAGCACCACGAACAGCGGCCAGAGGATGTACTCAAGGAAGCCCAGCCAGTCCGGCAGGCTCGGCATGAAGGTCTCGACCCAGCCGCCGAACTGCTGCACGGCAAAACCGATCAGGGCGACGAATAGCAGCAGGTTGAGGGTCAGGGGCAGCAGTACGAACAGTCGCAGGCCGGGGCTGAGTACCAGCTTCAGGCCTTCGCTCAGGTATTGCGGGCCGGACAGCACGGGAGCAGGCATGGGATTCTCCGCCAGTTGAAAGACGCGCCGACCTTACCGAGTTTACCGGCCCGGGAAAAGTCCGCATGGGGCCCAAGGGCCGCTGCCCGGGCATGACCATAGCGCACTTCTATGCCGGAAATTGGCAAAGGGTATTTCCTTGGGCCCCGGGCCTTGAGTAGGCTGCGCGCAACTTTCGTCTATCTGCCCCGGGCGGCTGCCAGTGCGCCAGCCGGCCCCTCGATCCTGTTTAACCCTTTAGCGCCGGCTCGGCAGTCGGCAGGAGTCCTCTTATGTCCGCAGCCCGTCACGCCCGAGTGATCATCCTCGGTTCCGGTCCGGCCGGTTACAGCGCCGCCGTCTACGCCGCGCGCGCCAACCTCAAGCCGCTGCTGATCACCGGCCTGCAGGCCGGCGGCCAACTGACCACCACCACCGAGGTGGACAACTGGCCGGGCGATGTCCATGGCCTCACCGGCCCGGCGCTGATGGAACGCATGCAGGCCCATGCCGAGCGTTTCGAGACCGAGATCGTCTATGACCACATCAATGCGGTGGACCTGGCCGGCAAGCCCTTCACCCTGGTCGGCGACAGCGGCAGCTACAGTTGCGACGCGCTGATCATCGCCACCGGCGCCAGCGCGCGCTATCTGGGCCTGCCCAGCGAGGAGGCCCTCATGGGCAAGGGGGTTTCGGCCTGCGCCACCTGCGACGGCTTCTTCTACCGCAATCGCGAAGTGGCGGTGGTCGGGGGCGGCAATACTGCCGTGGAGGAGGCGCTGTACCTGGCCAATATCGCCAGCAAGGTGACCCTGGTGCACAGGCGCGAGACCTTCCGCGCCGAGAAGATCCTGCAGGACAAGCTCAGGGCGCGCATCGCCGAGGGCAAGATCGAGCTGAGGCTCAATGCCCAGGTCGACGAGGTGCTGGGCGACAACATGGGTGTGACCGGCCTGCGCCTCAAGCATAACGACGGCGCCAGCAGCGAGCTCAAGGTCGACGGCCTGTTCGTGGCCATCGGCTATACCCCCAACACCTCGCTGTTCGAGGGCCAGTTGGCGCTCAAGGATGGCTATCTGGTGGTCAATGGCGGTCGCGATGGCAACGCCACCGCCACCAGCGTGCCGGGCGTATTCGCCGCCGGCGATGTGGCCGACCATGTCTACCGCCAGGCCATCACCTCGGCCGGTGCCGGCTGCATGGCGGCGCTGGATGTCGAGCGTTTTCTCGACGGCCAGTAAGGCCTGATCGCGACAAAAAAGCCCCGCATTGCGGGGCTTCTTGTTTGCGCGGCGTCGACTCAGGCCTTGCGCGTCAGCGGCAGGCGCTCGAAGCGCACGCCGGCCAGGCCGGTGTCCATCAGCGCGCGGATATTGCCATGGTCGCTGCCGTCGGGGTCGGCCAGCACGCTGCGGTAATGCTCGCCGAAGCAGAGCAGGGCTTCTTCCAGGCTCAGATCCTCGAGCAGGGCCAGGCCCAGGGTCTTGCACGAACCCTCGTTCTGGCCGGCGGCGTTTTCCACCGCGCCATTGTGAAAGGCGCTGGGCCGATAGTCGTAGTGTTCGGCAATGAAGGCCAGGGTGTCGGCGAAGGCGAAGTGCTCGCTGCGCAGGTGGGCGCGGAAGTCCTGGAGTGCGCTCATGGCTGCTTGCCCTGATCGAAGGCGGCCTGCTGTTCGGCGCTGGCGGGCTTCTGGTGCTTGGCCTTCCACTCGCCGTAGGGCATGCCGTAGACCAACTCGCGGGCCTGATCGGCACTCAGTTCCACGCCGAGGTCGTCGGCCGCGGCCTTGTACCATTTCGACAGGCAGTTGCGGCAGAAGCCGGCCAGGTTCATCAGGTCGATGTTCTGCACGTCGGGGCGGCTGCGCAGATGCTGGACCAGGCTGCGAAAGGCGGCGGCTTCGAGTTCGAGGCGTTCTTGCTCGGTCATGTCGGGCTCTCGTGACGGGCGGGTTGGCTGGCGATGATAAGAGCCGCCCAGCGCCGCGGCAATGGCCCGGCCGTGCGCTTGACGACGCGCTCGATCAGCGGTGGCCGGCGAGGGTGATGGACACCGACTCGGCAAAACGCAGGGCGTGGGGCTTGTCCACTTCCACCTCGGCGTAGCGCACCGCCGGGTGCTCCATGACCAGGTCGAGGATCTCCTGGGTCAGGCGCTCGAGCAGGGCGAAGCGATTGCCCTCGACGTGCTGGATCACCGCCTTGGTGATGGTGCGGTAGTTCAGGGCCTGGTCGATGTCGTTGCCCTGCACCGCGTCCACCGCCGGGTAGAGCACCGTGAGGTTGATCAGCACGTCCTGCTTGTTGTTGATCTCCTCTTCCTTGATGCCGATGTAGGTGCGCAGGCGCAGATCCTTGACGCGAATCCGCGCCATTCCCGGTTCCAGTCGCGGCATGCTCAGTGGCTCCGTTGGATGAGTTGGAGGAATTCCTGGCGGGTACTGGCGCTTTCGCGGAAGGCACCGAGCATCACCGAGGTGCTCATGACCGAATTCTGCTTCTCCACCCCGCGCATCATCATGCACATGTGCTTGGCTTCGATGACCACGGCCACGCCGGCGGCGTTGGTGACCTGCTGTACCGCCTCGGCGATCTGCCGGGTCAGGTTCTCCTGGATCTGCAGGCGCCGCGCGTACATGTCGACGATGCGCGCAACCTTGGACAGGCCCAGCACCTTGCCGGTCGGCAGGTAGGCCACGTGGGCCTTGCCGATGAAGGGCAGCAGATGGTGCTCGCACAGCGAGTAGAGTTCGACGTCCTTGACCATCACCATCTCGTCGTTGTCGGAGGCGAACAGGGCGCCGTTGACCACTTCGTCGAGGTTGGTCTGATAGCCGTGACAGAGGTACTGCATGGCCTTGGCCGCGCGCTTAGGGGTGTCGAGCAATCCTTCGCGCTCGGGATTTTCGCCCAGGCCGATGAGAATCTCGCGGTATTGGTCGGTCAGTTTGGCATTCATTGCGGGCTCCTCGCGGCGGGCCTTATTTGAGGTGGCGGCCGCCGTTGACGGTCAGGGTGGTGCCGGTCAGGTAGGCATTGTCCATGATGTAGCGCAGGCTCTGGTAGATCACCTGTGGCCCAGGCTCGATGCACAGGGCGGATTTCTCCAGGGTTCGGGCGCGGTATTCGGCACTGTCTTCGGGGTTGAACATGATCAGCGCCGGGGCGATGCCGTTGACCTTGATCTGCGGCGCCAGGCGGGCGGCAAATGACAGGGTCAGGCTCTCCAGGCCGGCCTTGCTGGCGCAGTAGGCGATGCGCTTGGCGCTGCCCTTGCGCGCGACGTCGTCGCTGATGTGAATGATGTCCGCCGGGCTCGAGCGGCGCAGCAGCTCGGCGCAGTGCAGGTTGATCAGGTAGGGCGCGAGCATGTGCACGTTGATCAGGCGCTGGAAGACTTCGCTCTGCTCCTCGGAGGAATCTTCGAGCCATTCCGAGGCGTTGTGCACGATGGCCCGCAGGCTGTCGGTGTGCGTCTTCAACAGCGCGATGAATTCGCGTACGCCCGGTTCGCTGGAGAAGTCGGCCTGCAGGGTCAGGGCGCCTCGCTCACGCAAGCGGGCGATCGCCTCGCGCTCGCTGCGGTAGGTGATGATCAGTGGCTGACCCTCGGCGAGCAGGCGCTCGGCGCAGTACAGGCCGACGCGCTGGCTGGCGCCGGTGATCAGGATGGGGGCGGTGCTGGCGGTCATGCGGGGCCTTGAGCGGAGGTTGAGCGCGGCGAGACCCTAGGGGGCTTCGCGGCAGGAGCGGTGGATGTCGATAAACTTATACCTGATGCGCTCTATGTACAAGTATTTTGGCCGCCTGTGGTCGCAATCTTGGCCTCGTCAGGCTTTTGTATTGCCTTGTTGCGCGCCCCTGTCGAGTTCTTGGCTTCTCTTTGGTTATGCGTAGTGCTTGATTCTGTACAGGGATTGCCTAGGGCTGCCTCGCACCCAGCGCGCCCGGATCCGTTCGACGCGCGATCGACCTCGGCCAGGCGGCAGCGCTTGCCGGCGTCGGGGTGGGGCAGTCCCGCCAGGTGCGGGCGCAGGCGGCAGAACAGTCGGTACAGCAACTCGAGCAGGGGTCGCAGCGGCCGCCAGCTGAGGGGCGCGGCCCAGCGTGCCAGGCCGGCGGCGCGCCAGCTCCAGAGGGTGGCGTCGAGGCCGGTGACCCACTGGCCGTCGGCGAAGCGGGCGTGCAGGCGCTCGCGCATCGGGCCGGCCTGAGCCGCCAGGGGGCCGCCGAGAAAGGCGTTGTCGTTGATGTCCACCAGCTGCAGGCGCCCGGGCTCGGCATGGCGCCGCAGCAGGGCGATCTCGCGGGCGCAGAGCGGGCAGTCGCCGTCATAGTAGAGGGTCAGGGGCCAGCGGCTGGAAGCGTTCATGATCGGCTACCTTTGTACAGTATTTGTACAATGTACGCCCCTGGCGCCTGGGTTACAATGCGAGCCATCTTTTCACGTGTCGCGATAACCTTTCCATGTCCGATTCCGCCGGTATGTCGCCCCAGGTCGCCAGTGCGCTCAAGCAGGAAGAGCTTTTTCCCATTCGCGAGGTGTCGCGCCTGACCGGGGTCAACCCGGTTACGCTGCGGGCCTGGGAGCGGCGCTACGGGCTGATTCAGCCAACCCGCACCGAGAGCGGTCATCGGCTCTACTCCCAGGCCGATATCGAGGCGGTGCGCAGCATCCTGGCCTGGATCGAGCGTGGCGTGGCGGTCAGCAAGGTCGGCAAGATACTGGCCAAGAGCAGCTCCTCCAAGGGCGCCACCGCGCCTGTCTACCAGGAGGTCAGCGCCGGCGAGTGGGCCGAGTGGCAGGGTCAGGTGCGCCGCGCGGTCGCCGACTTCGACGAACCGCGACTGGATCGCCTGTACGGTCAGATCTTCTCCAGCTACCCGCTGCCGGTGGTGTTTCAGGACATCCTCATGCCGCTGTGGCAGGAGCTGTTGATCCGTCAGGACGATTACGGTCAGACCAGCGAATGGCTGTTCCTCGACGGCTTCTTGCGCGGGCGCACCCTGCAGCGTCTGCAGATGCTGCGCGCTCAGGTCGAGGAGCGCGTGCTGATGGCGCCCCTGCCGGGCCATTGCCACGAGCTTGAGTTGCTGGTGACGGCGCTGCTGCTCAGTGGCCCGGATACTGCGGTCAGCGTGCTCGGTCTGGGGCAGCCGCTGGCAGAGCTGGCCATGGTCTGCGAGCGGATGCAGCCCCAGGCCCTGGTGCTCTTCTCCAATCAGCCGCCGAACGAGGAGCTGCCGCGCACCCTGGCGCGCCTGGCTCTGGCCGTGGATTGTCCGCTGGCGCTGGCCGGCGATGCCGCCGATCTGGCCGAGGACAGCCTGCAGGGCAGCCCTATCGCCAGTCTCGGCAGTGCCGGCCGGCTGATGCAGCGGCGTCTGCAGCAGTTCCTGGCCGGACACCTGGATACCTAAACCGCGTTCGTCGCTTTCCTTTCTTGGTTCTTGCCGGCCGTGCGCGCGCAGCGCAGAGCGGCGTTCGCCTGGCTGTCGTTGTGACGGCGGTAACAATTAGTTGTACAGACTGTATAGCAAAGTCCTTGCAAAGCCTCGCTCGCAGATGTACAAAAGTTATGCATAAATATTTTCATGTATAGCTTTTTA
>JBFHKK010000092.1:0-8120 GCA_041595475.1 Pseudomonas sp.
AAGCGCGATTACCAGCCCAAGCTTGTGCGTCTCTATGGGTTGCTGCGCGGTCAGGAGCCGGGGCGGCAGTTGCAGGCGGCCGAGGCCTGGCTGGCGGACCATCCTCAGGACGCCGGACTGCTGCTGACCCTGGGTCGTCTGTGCCTGCAGAATCGCCTGTGGGGCAAGGCCCGCGAATATCTCGAGGCCAGCCTGCTGTTTCAACGCGACCCAGAGACCTGTGCCGAGCTGGCGCGGCTGCTGGCGAGCCAGGGTGAGGTCGAGCGCAGCAATCAGCTGTATCAGGAGGGGCTGGGGCTGCTCGACCGCCGCCTGGGCGGCTTGCCGCTGCCCGCGCCTGTCGCCTCCTAGGAGCCGGGCGGGCACCTGCCTTGAAAGGCGCGGTCGCTTTCCACTACCGTAGCGGCCTAGCCATTCCCCTGGAGCCGCCATGCCGCTGGCCAGCCCCCGCTCGCTGTTCTTCCTCGCCTTCGCCGGCTGCCTGGTCCTGATGGCAGCCGCGCTCTATCTCGAGCACGCCGTCGGACTCGAACCTTGCCCGTTGTGCATCGTCCAGCGGGTCTGCGTGATCGCCTTCGGCCTGGTCTGCCTGGTCGCGGCCCTGCACGGGCCTGGGCCTGTCGGCCGGCGCCTGTATGCGGCGCTGGCGCTGCTGTTCGCTGCCGCCGGTGGCGCCACCGCCGGCCGCCAGATCTGGCTGCAGGGGGTGCCGCCCGATCAGCTGCCGGCCTGCCTGCCGAGCCTGGACTACATGATGGAGGCCCTGCCGTTCCAGGAGATCGTGCGCCTGGTGCTGCATGGTTCGGCCGATTGCGCCGAGGTCGGCTGGACGCTGTTCGGCATGAGCATTCCGGAATGGAGTCTGCTGGGGTTCGCCGCCCTGATTCTGTTCGCCCTGGTCCAGTTGCTGCGCCGGGCCTGACGCGCGAGGTCCCTGGCGGGCCTCTGTCGCGTGCCGATTAAACGCTCGTATTAATTTTTCGCCGAGAGATGCCTTGATGGCATCGGGCCGCAAGCATAATCTGGCTCGCACGCACTGCCGGAAAGCTGTCATTCGGCGGCCGTTTTTTTCAAGCAACGAATCGATTGACAGAAAACCGTCTCGAGTCGGACCTAGAACAGAAGAACCGATAAGGGAAGTGAGGCCAACATGCTTGAGAGTTGTCAGAACGCCCAGGAGCGTTGGGGTGGCGTCCACCGGCTGATCGATCGCTGGTTGCAGGAACGCCAGGAACTGGTCGCGGCCTATGCGGCCATCGGCAACGCGCCACAGGCGCCCAGCGCCAATGCGCAGAGCCTTCAGCGATTCTGCCAGGTCCTGGTCGACTATGTGTCGGCAGGGCATTTCGAGGTCTATGAGCAATTGACCAGTGAGGCCAAGGCTTTCAACGACCAGCGCGGCCTGGATCTGGCCAAGCAGATCTACCCGCGCATCGAAGCCATCACCGAAGTGGCCCTGTCGTTCAACGACCGTTGCGACAACGGCGACGGTCACGACAGTCTGTCCCTGGGTGAAGAGCTGCGTCGCCTCGGTCAGGCGCTGCACGAGCGCTTCGAACTGGAAGACTGCCTGATCGAGGTCCTGCACAACGCCCATCAGCAGCAGGCCGCCGCGCTCTAGTGGCGACCCGCTTCAGTCGCCGATAGCGATCAGCTCCACTTCGAAGATCAGCGGCGAGTAGGGTGGTATCAGGTCGCCGGCGCCTTCGGCGCCGTAGGCCTGGCTCGAGGGAATCACCAGACGCCAGCGCGCGCCCACCGGCATCTGCGCCAGCGCCGTGCGCCAGCCGGCGATCACGCTGTCGAGGCGAAACCACTGGGGCATCTGGCTCTCATCGAACTGACTGCCGTCGGCCAGGTAGCCGACATAGCGCACCTGAACACGGCCATTCGCAGTAGGCGTGGGGCCATGGCCGGCACGCAACTCCTGAAGCAAGACGTTATCGCTCAGCACCTTGACGCCCGGCTTGGCCTTCTCCCTGGCCATGAAGCGCTGCTCTGCCTTCGCCGCCCGGGCCTCGCGCGCCGCCGCTGACGCCAGGGAGGCCTCATGGGCCTCGAGCAATTCATCGATGCGCGCGGCGTCGAGCCGCAGCGGCTGATCCTCGTAGGCGTCGCGCAAGCCGCGAAGCAGCGCGCGCAGTTCGAGCTCCGGCACTTCCTCGCGCAGGCGCTCGCCCAGGCGCACGCCCAGGCTGTAGGCCAGTTCCTCGCGATATTCCTCGGCCAGGGTCAGCGGGGCGACCAGCAATAGCAACAACAGTGAAAAGCGCGGCATGGCGGAGCTCCCAAGGGCGATCAACTCATTATGCCAGGCTTGCATGTTCGCCCCGGCGCTGGCTAGCGACCCATGAAGCAGGCGTCTACTATGGCCTGCAACCTGGTCCGCCTGGAGGCGCACGATGTCGCTGAAGAAGAAGTCGAAGAAGAATGCCGTGAGCACGCCCCTGCAGCTGCTCCATCAGCTCTCCGGCAGTTTGCTCGAGCATCTGGAAAAAGCCTGCAGCCAGGCATTGGCCGATGCCGAGAAGCTGTTGGCCAAGCTGGAAAAACAGCGCCTGGCCACCCAGGAAAAGCTTCATCAGGCCCGCGCCAAGCTGCAGGCGGCCGCGCTGGCCGGCAAGGCCAAGGCGCAGGCCAAGGCCCAGGCGCTGGTCGACGAACTGGAGGAGCTGATTGCCAGTCTCAAGGCCCGTCAGGGGGAGATGCGCAGCTACATCGCAGGCCTCAAGCGCGACACCCAGCAGAGTCTCAAGCTGGCTCAGGGGGTGGGCAAGGTCAAGGAGGCGGCGGGCAAGGCCCTGGGCGGCGCCCAGGCGTCCTCGGCGGCCTCTGCGCCCGCAGCCACGGCGCCGGCCAAGACGGCAACCAAGGCGGCTACTGCACGCAAGACGGGGCAAGCGGCAGCGGCGGCGACTGCCAGTGCCGGCAGCACCTCCGCCGGCGGCAAAGCCTCCGCGCCAGCCAAGGCGCGCAGTAAGCCGGCCGAACAGACCGAGGCGGCCAAGCCGGTCGCCCGTCGTGCGCCGGCCCGCGCCGCGCGCAAGCCGGTGGCCAGCAAGCCGAGCACCAAGAAGGCGCCGCCGGCTGAGAGCGGCACGCCACCAGAGGCTGGCGCCTAAGGCTGCTCGGCGGCAGTCTGGAGTTGTTTCAGCGCCGCCTGCTCGACGGCGCTGCTGACGGGCGCGAAGGCCGCCAGCCAGACGCCCGGGTCGGCCGCCGCGCCCGCTTCCCAGGTCGCGCTCAGCGCCGCCAGGCGCTCAAGTTGTTCGCGCTCGGCCTGCAGTTCCAGATTCTTGATCTGCTCGCGCAGCGCCGCCAGTGCAGGATCGCCGGCGGCCGTCGCGCGCCAGGCCAGGCGCAGATGGCGCAGCGGCTGGACCACCTCGCGTTGCCAGGGCCCGGCACCGGCGCGCAGGCATTCGGCGCGGGCCGGGCTGTGGGCCACGCCGCGCTTGCCGAGCCAGGCGGCGCAGAGCAGCAGGCAGACGTCGCTGCCCCTGTCCTGCAGGTGCAGGCAGGCGGCCTCGACACCGGGGCGCTGGTAGTAGTGCTGGGCGAAAGACCACAGATCGGTGCTCATGCTGCTTCCCGAGTAGGCCAGGGGCGACTCTGGTAGACTTCGCCGCCATTATGATTCGTCTGATCAATCTCACGCTACAACGGGGTCCGCAGCGCCTGCTCGAAGGCGCCGAGCTGACCCTGCACGCCGGCCAGAAGGTCGGCCTGATCGGCGCCAACGGTGCCGGCAAATCCAGCCTGTTCGCGCTCTTGCGCGGCGAACTGAGTCCCGATGCCGGCGACTGCCTGCTGCCGGCCGGCTGGCGCATCGCCCATATGCGCCAGGAGGTCGACAGCCTCGAGCGCCTGGCCGTGGATTACGTACTCGACGGCGACCATCGGCTGCGCGAGGTCCAGGGTGAGCTGGTGGCCGCAGAGTCGGCCCAGGACGGCGCGGCCATCGCCCGCCTGCATCTGCAACTGGACAGCCTCGACGGCTATTCGGCCGATGCCCGGGCGCGCAAGCTGCTGGCCGGGCTGGGCTTCGACAGCGCGCAGATGGAGCGCCGGGTCGGCGATTTCTCCGGCGGCTGGCGGATGCGCCTGAACCTGGCCCAGGCGCTGATGTGCCCCTCCGATCTGCTGCTGCTGGACGAGCCGACCAACCACCTGGACCTCGACGCCATCCTCTGGCTGGAGGGCTGGCTCAAGGGTTACCCCGGCACCCTGTTGCTGATCTCCCATGACCGCGACTTTCTCGATGCGGTGGTCGATCATGTGGCCCACCTGGATCAGCAGAAGCTGACCCTTTATCGCGGTGGCTACTCGGCCTTCGAACGCACCCGCGCCGAACGCCTGGCCCAGCAGCAGCAGGCCTACGAGAAGCAGCAGGCGCAGCGCGCGCACATGGAGAAGTACATCGCCCGCTTCAAGGCCCAGGCGACCAAGGCCCGTCAGGCGCAGAGCCGGATCAAGGCCCTGGAGCGTCTGGAGGAGCTGGCCCCGGCCCATGTCGACTCGCCCTTCGATTTCAGCTTTCGCGAAGCCAGCAAGATTTCCAGCCCGCTGCTGGATCTGGCCGAAAGCCGCCTCGGCTACGGCGACAAGGCGGTACTCGAACAGGTCAAGCTGAGCCTGGCCCCCGGCGCACGGATCGGTCTGCTGGGGCCCAACGGCGCCGGCAAGTCGACCCTGATCAAGAACCTGGCGGGCGAGTTGCAGCCGCTCGGCGGGCGCCTGCAGCGCGGCGAGAACCTGGTGGTGGGCTACTTCGCCCAGCACCAGCTCGACGCCCTCGACGACAAGGCCAGTCCCTTGCTGCACCTGCAGCGCCTGGCGCCGAGCGAGCGCGAGCAGAGCCTGCGCGATTTTCTCGGCGGCTTCGATTTCCGCGGCGAGCGCTGCGAGGAGCCGGTGCTGAATTTTTCCGGCGGCGAGAAGGCCCGCCTGGCGCTGGCGCTGATCGCCTGGGGCCGGCCCAACCTGCTGCTGCTCGATGAGCCGACCAACCACCTGGACCTGGAGATGCGCCTGGCCCTGACCCTGGCCCTGCAGGAATTCGCCGGCGCCGTGGTGGTGGTGTCCCACGACCGCCACTTGCTCAAGAGCACCACCGACGAATTCCTGCTGGTGGCCGATGGCCGGGTCCAGCCGTTCGACGGCGATCTCGACGACTACGCCCGCTGGCTGCTCGATTACCGCGCCCGCCAGGCGCCGGAAGCGGCTGTGACCGGGACTGGCGCCGCCGAGCGCAGCGACAAGCGCAGCCAGCGCCAGGCCGCCGCGGCCCTGCGTCAGCAACTGGCGCCGCACAAGCGCGCCGCCGACAAGCTCGAGCAGGAGCTGGGCCAGCTGCAGGGCCAGCTCGCGGCGATCGAGGCGCGTTTGGGCGACGCGAGCCTGTACGAACCCGCGCGCAAGGACGAGTTGCGTGCGCTGCTGGCCGAGCAGGCCGGGCTCAAGGCCCGCGAGGCCGACCTGGAGGAGCGCTGGCTGTTGGCCGTCGAGAGTCTGGAAAGCCTGCAGGCTCAGCTGGAGGCGAGCGCATGAAGCTCGCGCTTGCCGACTGGCACTGGCTGAGCACCTGGGCCGAACCCCTGCTGCGCGCCGGTCAGGTGGCGCTGATCCTGCTGCTGGCCTGGCTGCTGCTGCGTTTGCTGGGGCGCGGCCTAAGCCGCATCGAGGGGCGCTACCCGCAGGTTCCGGCGGAAATGCTCGGCCTGTTACGTGGAGTGTTGCGCTGGCTGCTGATCGGCAGCGCGGCGATGCTGGTGCTCGAGCGCCTCGGCGTCTCGGCGCAGATCCTCTGGACCGCTCTGACCGGTTTCGTCGCGGTCGCGGCCATCGCCTTCTTCGCCATCTGGAGCGTGCTCTCCAACCTGTTCTGCGCCCTGCTGATCTTCACCCTGCGGCCCTTTCGCATCGGCGACTGCCTGGAGATCATCGAGGGCGCCGACAAATCCGGCGTCAGCGGGCGGGTGCAGGCGATCAACCTGTTCTACTGCACCCTGGAAGATCTCACGGAAGAGGGAACTAACGCGCTGGTTCAGGTGCCCAACAGCCTGTTTTTCCAGAAAGCCGTGCGCCGCTGGCGCAACGGCAAACTCCCCACCGCTCGCAACTACGAGATCTAACGCACTATGGAATGGCTCGCCAGCCCGGAACTCTGGGTCGCTTTTCTCACCCTCACCGCCCTGGAAATCGTCCTCGGCATCGACAACATCATCTTCATCTCGATCCTGGTCAGCCGCCTGCCCAAGGAAAAGCAGCCACAGGCGCGCTTCTTCGGCCTGGCCCTGGCCATGGGTACGCGGATCCTGCTGCTGCTGTCGATCACCTGGGTCATGCGCCTGACCGCCGATCTCTTCCAGTTGTTCGATCAAGGCATCTCCGGGCGTGACCTGATCCTGTTCTTCGGCGGCCTGTTCCTGCTGTTCAAGAGCACCATGGAGATCTACCACAGCCTGGAAGGCGCCGAGGAGGCGCAGCAGGCGGCCGGCAAGGCCTATGGCTTCATGGGCATCATCGTGCAGATCGCCATCATCGACATCGTCTTCTCCCTGGATTCGGTGATCACCGCCGTCGGCCTGGTCGACAGCGTGCCGGTGATGGTCGCGGCCATCGTCATCTCGGTCATCGTCATGATGCTCTCGGCCAGCACCATCAGCGACTTCATCGACAAGCACCCGAGCCTGAAGATGCTGGCGCTGTCGTTCCTGATCGTGGTCGGCACAGTGCTGGTGGCCGAGTCCCTGGACGTGCACGTGCCCAAGGGCTACGTCTACTTCGCCATGGCCTTCTCCCTGGCGGTCGAAGCCATCAACATCCGCCTGCGCGGCGCCTTGGCCCGGCGCCGCGGCGTGGAGCCGGTGCAGCTGCGCAAGGGCACGCCCGAGCAGCCGCTGTAACGGGGCACTGGGCAAGCGAAGGGGTAGGCTCGAGGGCCTGCCCCTTTTTTGTTGGACGCTGGCTTGGCACTGCTGGGAGGGCTCGCCAATGACGCTGGAGACCTGGCTCGCCTTTTTCGTCGCCTGCTGGGTGATCAGCCTGTCGCCGGGCGCAGGCGCCGTCGCCTCCATGGCCTGTGGCCTGCAGTACGGCTTCTGGCGCGGCTACTGGAATGCCCTGGGTCTGCAGCTCGGGCTGGCGCTGCAGATCGCCATAGTCGCCGCCGGCGTCGGCGCCATCCTGGCGACTTCGGCCCTGGCTTTCAGCCTGATCAAGTGGTTCGGCGTGCTCTATCTGGTCTACCTGGGCTATCGCCAGTGGCGCCTGCTGCCCGGCGAGATCGCCGGCCAAGGCGAACGGCCCCTGGGCCGTCCGCTGACCCTGGTGTTGCGCGGCTTTCTGGTCAACATCAGCAACCCCAAGGCGATCGTCTTCATGCTCGCGGTGCTGCCGCAGTTCATCGAACCTGGGGCGCCACTGCTGGCGCAGTACGGGTTGATGGGGCTGACCATGATCGGCGTCGATCTGCTGGTCATGGCCGGCTATACCGGCCTGGCCGCCAGGGTCCTGCGGCTGCTGCGCACCCCGCGCCAGCAGCGCCTGCTCAACCGCAGTTTCGGGGCGCTCTTTATCGGCGCCGGGGTGCTGCTGGCGACGCTGCAGCGCGGCGCCTGAGCTGGGCGCGCCCTTACCACTCGATCGGCTGACCGTCCCAGGCCCAGAAGCTGCCGCTCTGCTCTGGGCCGTGGCGGTCGATCTGCTCGAGCAGGCGGGCGGCAGCGAAGTCAGCCTCGAACAGCTGCTCGGCCGGCACCCTGGCCTGGAAGGGCTTGGACAGCTGCGTGTCTGTGGTGCCCGGGTGCAGGGCCAGCACAGTGCTCTGCCGGTTGAGGCGGCGCAGCTCGATGCTGGCGGTGCGCAGCAGCTGGTTGAGCGCGGCCTTGCTTGCCCGGTAGCTGTACCAGCCGCCCAGGCGGTTGTCGCCGATCGAGCCGACCCGCGCCGAGAGCGCGGCAATGCTGCAGGGGTGGCGCCCGCGCAACAAGGGCAGCAGGTGCTTGATCAGCAGAATGGGGCCGAAGGCGTTGCTGCGAAAGCTTGCCAGCAGGCCGTCCAGATCGACTTGCGCCAGACTCTTCTCGGCCTGGGCGGCGCCGCCCTGGAGCACGCCG
>JBFHKK010000093.1:0-8076 GCA_041595475.1 Pseudomonas sp.
CGGGCTGCACCTATCACCTGTACGACGAGCGCCTCAATCGCGGTGCCCGCAGCCAGGCCGACTGGCAGCGCGAACTGCGCCGGGCCCTGCGCCGCGACGAGCTGGAGCTGCACTACCAGCCGCGGCTGTGCCTGCGCACGGGGCGCGTGGTCGGCCTGGAGGCGCTGCTGCGCTGGCGACATCCCGAGCAGGGCCTGCTGCTGCCCAACCATTTCGTACCGCTGGCCGAGGAGAGCGGGCTGATAGTGCCGCTCGGCTACTGGGTGATCGCCCGCGCCCTGCGCGACATGCAGTGGCTGCGCGGGCGCGGCCTGCCGCCGTTGCACATGGCGGTCAACCTGTCCTTCCGTCAGTTCCAGGACAGCCAGCTGCTGGCCACCCTGCAGCGGCTGATCGAGGAACGCGGCGTCGATGCCCACTGGCTGGAGTTCGAGCTGACCGAGACGGCGCTGATGCGCCGCAGCGAGCAGGTGCGCCAGACCATGCTCACGCTCGGCCGGCTCGGCGTGCGCTTTTCCCTCGACGACTTCGGCACCGGCTTCTCCTCCTTCGTCCATCTCAGCCGCCTGCCCATCGCCCTGCTGAAGATCGACAAGAGCTTCGTCGACGGCATGGCCGCCCGCGCCGACAGCCGCCAGCTGGTGCAGGCGATGATCAACCTGGCGCACAACCTCAACCTGCAGGTGGTCGCCGAGGGCGTCGAGGCGCCCGAACAACTGGAATGGCTGCGCCAGTTCGGCTGCGACCAGGTGCAGGGCTTTCTGATCAGCACGGCCCAGCCGCTGGATCAGCTGGCGCGCTTCCTGGCGGCCGGCGTGCGCCGCGCCTTGCTCAGCGACTCGAGTCGCTGAGATGCAGCAGTCGCGGCCTGATGCCGGTGGCAGAGCCGAGCGCCGCTGGAGCGACAGGCTCAACCCGTCGGCCGCCGCCGAGGGCCGAACGCCATGCTACCGCTCTGGCTGAAGCTGGCTTACAGCGCCATGGCGCTGCTGGTGCTGGGCCTGTACTGGTTCCGCTATGGGCCGCGCAACTACCTGTGGCTGTCGGATGTCGCGCTGATCCTGCTGATCCCGGCGCTCTGGCTGGAAAGCGCCTGGTTGGTGAGCACCGTAGCCGTGGGCACCCTGGCGCTGGAGCTGTTCTGGAATGTCTGCTTCTTCGGTCGCCTGCTCGGCGCCGGTTCCATGGGCGGCCTCACCGACTACATGTTCGACGCCGAGCGTCCGCTGTGGCTGCGCGGACTCTCGCTGTTCCACGTCGCTCTGCCCGTGGTCACCCTCTACGGGCTGAGCCGGCTCGGCTACGATCCGCGCGCCCTGCCAAGCATGCTGCTGCTGGGCACCGCGGTGCTGCTGGCGAGCTACCGCTACGCCAGCGCCGAGGAGAACATCAACTGGGTGCTGGGCCTCAGCGCCCGCCCGCGACCGAGGCTGGCGCCGCGCAGCTTCCTGCTGCGCCTGATTGTCGGCTACTGGCTGCTGGTGTGGCTGCCCAGTCACCTGCTGCTGCAGGCGCTGTTCGGTCAGTGAAGGTTGGCCTTTGCTGTGCCGTTCTCCTCAAGTGATCCAAGGCAATGCGCAGTCGCTGGCCAGGGCAGGCGATTCGCCGTGACGCAGATTAGTTCAGGGCTTGCGCCCGCATCTTTGTATTGCGTCTGTCATGCGGAAAAAATGGCTGCAGTCAGGTACTCTCGACGTGCAAGAGCGGAAAGATGAGTGGGCTATTTGATCGATTTTGATTGGCGGAGACTCTCAGCTAGTATCGAGTCTTGATCGCCGCGGGGCCTACACTCACATTGTTCGATTGGTTGCGAGGAATAGGGCAGTGCATTTAACTACATTGATTTATGTTAGTAAGGTTTCTGTTGGATTTAACGCAGAGAATATAGAAGACATTCTGTCAGTGGCGCGCAAGAAAAATGAAGCCAGTGACATCACGGGCATTCTTTTTTTCAATAGGAACTATTTTTTTCAATGCTTAGAAGGTAGTCGGGATAAGGTAAACGAAATTTACAACGAAATAGTCAAGGATGCGAGGCACTCGAATATTCTCCTTCTTAATTATAAAGAGATAAGTTCACGTGCCTTTGGCGAATGGTCCATGGGCTATGTGCCTGAGCAAATATTAACGGCGCCAACTCTCTTGAAGTACTCCGGAAGTAAAGAATTTAATCCCTATGAGATGTCAGGCGAGAGTGCGTATTTGTTGCTGTTAGCATTGAAGGAAATTATCGGAACAGCGTAGCTCGGAGGGCGAGGATACCCATAATGCTTGGCCGCGTTTTCTATTATCGCATCTCTCTCTTTGCTAGCAGTCTCTGCCTCCGAGGATCGCCGAGCGCGTGAGGCCTATCATCATTCGTCTTTGCCCAGGCTGCCGATGCGGCCGCGGGCCAGGCTGAACATGTGCTGCTCCACCCGCTCGATCAGCTTGTGACTTTCCGCCGGCTCCAGCACCCCTTCGTGCGCCAGGTGCTCGACCGCCTCGCGCTGGCGGTTGAGCAGCAGGCGCAGGGCGGTGTAGGTCTCCAGTTGGCTGACCAAATGGCCGTGGGCCTGGCGCAGGCGCAGCAAGTAGTCCTGGGCCTGCTCCAGGTTGGCCTCGATCTGCCGGCGTGCGGCCTCGGCCATCTCCGCCTGCGGAGCCAGTTCGTCGACCCGGGCGAGCATCGCCTGCTGGGCCTGCAGGTAGCCGCGCAGGCTGCCATAGACGGCGGCCAGGTGGCGAAAGCGCAGGCGCTCCAGCCAGCCATGGCGGGCCAGGCGCTGTAGCCAGTTGGGGCCGCTCCAGAGCACCAGCAGCTTGGGCCGCGGACCCAGTTGCGGGGTGCCGTCCAGCGCCCCTTCCACCGCCTCCACCAGGCGCGCCGCGGCACTCTGGTCGAGCAGGCCCTGGCTGAACTGGTTCCAGTAGTTCTGCCGCTCGCTCTCCAGCAGCTGGCGCCGGTAGAAGATCGCCAGGTCCTCCTGCGGCTCCGGGGGCTGCGCCGGCAGCGGCGAACTCAACTGGAGCCTGGCCAGGCTGCGCTCGATGCTCGGCCAGTCGGCCTCGGCCAGCAGCGGATCGCCGCGCAGGGTTTCCTGCAGGCGCCGCACCTCCTTGTGGATCAGGTCTTCGGCGCGGGCCACGGTCGCCTGCTTGGCCGGCGGCAGTCGAGCCAGGCCGAGGGCCTTGAGCAGGGCGCTGATGGTGCCGCCGTTGATCAGGATGCTCAGCACCACCAGGCCGGCGGTGAGAAACAGCACCTGCTCGCGGATGACCGGAGCGATCTGCTCCTGCTGCGCCACCGACAGGGCCAGGGCCAGTGCCACTGCCCCGCGCAGCCCGCCCCAGGTCAGCACTATGGCCTTGTCGCGAGTCAGGCCGATGCCCAGGCGCGCCAGCAGCGGCGAGAGCAGGGCAATGGTGGCGCCGCGGATCAGGTTGACGCCGACATAGAGCAGCAGCAGGCCCAGCCACAGGTCCAGCCCGGGCAGCGCCACCTGGCGGGCGATGATGATGCCGACCAGGAGGAAGATCAGGGTATTGAAGATGTAGGCGAGCATCTCCCAGAAATGCCGCAGGTAGTGCATCACCTCGGGGCTGAAACGGGTGCGGCCGACACCGGCGAGCAGCACCGCGGTGGTCACCACCGCGACCACGCCGGAGGCGTGAAAGCCATGCTCGGCGACGATGAAGCCGAGATAGGCCGCGGCTATGGTGAGCACGGTTTCCAGCACCGCATCGTTGAACACCCGGCCGACCCAGGCCACCACCAGCGCCGCCACCAGGGCGCCGATCAGGGCGCCGACGCAGACCACCCGGAGAAATTCCAGCGCCACCGCCGCGCTGCCGGACTCGGCCGCGCCGCCGAGCAGCAGGCCGGAGAAGAGCACGAAGAGCACTATGGCGGTGCCGTCGTTGAGCAGCGACTCGCCCTCGATCAGGGTTTCCAGGCGTTTGCGCGAGCTCTGCTCCTTGAGCAGCGAGACCACCGCCACCGGGTCGGTGGCGCTGACCAGGGCGCCGAACATCAGCGCCGCCGCCCAGCTCCAGTGCAGCGGCAGGGTCAGTTGCACCAGCGCGGCGGTGAGCAGGGTGGCGATGATCAGTCCCGGCACGGCCAGCAGGGCGATCTGCGGCAGCATGCGGCGAAACAGGTGCACCTCGAGGCCGAAGGCCGACTCGAAGATCAGCGCCGGGAGGAACAGGAACAGGATCAGTTGCGGCTCGATGGCCGCCACCAACTCGATGCTCTGCGCCATTTCCGTCGCCCAGGCCGGCAGCCAAGGCTGCTGCACCAGGGCGCCGAGCGCCAGGCCGAGCAGCAGCAAGGCCACCGAATAGGGCACCTTGCTGCCCTGCAGGAAGAAGCGCAGCAGGGTCCCGCTGAGCAGGGCGAATACCGTGAACAGCAGTATCGCCAGCGCGTGGGTCATGGCCTACCCCTGGGTTCGATCCAGAAAGCCGTAGCGCCTGGGCGCTCCACCTTCAGATGGGCGCGGTGCTCGGGCTCGGCCGCGCCTGGGAACAAGCATAGGCCAGCGCGGCAGCGGGGCGCCTAGGGGCTTTGCGGCCGGTACTGCAGGGCCTCGGCCAGATGGGCCCGGGCGATGGCCTCGCTCTGCTCGAGGTCGGCCAGGGTGCGCGCCACCTTGAGCACCCGGTGGGCGGCGCGCAGGGACAGGCCGAGGCGCTCGCAGGCGCTCTCCAGCCACTGCTGCTCGCTGGCGGTCAGCCGGCAATGCTGGCGCAGGCCGGCCAGGTCGAGAAAGGCATTGGCCCGGCCCTGGCGCAGCTGCTGACGCTGGCGCGCCTGGGCGACCCGCCGCGCGACGCTGGCGGTGTCGTCCGCCGCCGTGGCCGGGGCGTGATGCAACAGGGTGGTCTCGCGGGCCACGGTCACATGCAGGTCGATGCGGTCGAGCAGGGGCCCGGAGAGCTTGCCGCGATAGCGCTGGATCTGCTCCACCGAGCAGCGGCAGCGACCGCCGGGATCGCCGAGAAAGCCGCAGGGGCAGGGGTTCATCGCCGCGATCAGCTGAAAGCGGGCGGGGAAGCGCACCCTGTCGCGGGCCCGGGCGATGACGATCTGCCCGCTTTCCAGGGGTTCGCGCAGCACCTCGAGCACCTTGCGGTCGAACTCCGGCAGCTCATCCAGGAACAGGACGCCCTGATGCGCCAGGGTGATCTCCCCAGGCTGGACACGGCTGCCGCCGCCCACCAGGGCCGCGGCCGAGGCGCTGTGGTGTGGGTTGCGAAAGGGCCGCTGCGGCCAGGCGTCCAGCGGCGTGCGGCTGGCCAGTGAATGGATGGCGGCAACCTGCAGGGCCTCTTCTTCGTCCAGTGGCGGCAGCAGGCCGGGCAGGCGGCTGGCCAGGAGGGTCTTGCCGGTGCCCGGCGGGCCGCTCAGCAGCAGATTGTGCGAGCCGGCGGCGGCCACCAGCAGCGCCCGCTTGGCGGCCAGCTGGCCCTGCACCTCGGCCAGATCCGGATAGGGCTGGGTCCGGCGCAGCAGTCCCTGGGACTGGTAAGGCGCGATCGGCGCCTGGCCGCTCAGGTGGCCGGCCACTTCCAGCAGATGTTCGACGGCAAGCACGCGCAGGCCCGAGGCCAAACTGGCTTCCTCGGCATTGGCCTTGGGCACCACCAGGGTGCGTCCGCTGGCGCGGGCGGCCAGGGCCGCCGGCAACACGCCCTGGACCGGGCGCAGGGCGCCGGACAACGCCAGCTCGCCGAGGCATTCCAGGCCCTCCAGGGCGGCGCCGGGCAGCTGGCCGCTGGCGGCGAGAATGCCCAGGGCGATGGCCAGATCGAAGCGCGCACCATCCTTGGGCAGGTCGGCCGGGGCCAGATTCAGGGTGATGCGCCGCGGGGGAAAATCGAAGGCGCAGTTGAGGATGGCGCTGCGCACCCGGTCCTTGCTTTCCTTGACGGCCGCTTCCGGCAGGCCGACCAGGGTCAGGGACGGCAGGCCGTTGGCCAGGTGGGCCTCGACCGTGATCGCTGGTGCCTCGACGCCAACCAGGGCGCGGCTGTGGATGATTGCCAGGGACATCGATCGCTCCTTGATCGGCTGCCGCGGGTAACCGGCGAGCTACTCGGCCGGCGGCGCTGGCGCTGCGGCGAGGCGGGCTTCCAGTTCGCCGACCTTGGCCTCCAGGGCCTCGAGTCGCGCGCGGGTGCGCGCCAGTACCGCCATCTGACTGTCGAACTCCTCACGGCTGACCAGGTCGAGCTTGCTGAAGCCGCTTTGCAGCAAGGCCTTGAACTGGGCCTCGAATTCGCTGCGAGGCAGCGGCGCATCGCCGCTGAACAGGCGCGAGGCATGGGTGCTGAGGGCATCGAGCAGGGCTTTGGGTGGCAGCATGGCAGGGTTCCGCTGAGAGAGGCCGGCAGTGTAGCACGGGGCCTGCATAGGGTATTTCCAGGGTTGAGCCGTGCTTGCGCCCTATAATCGGGCGCTGTCGCTGGTGACAATGCACTGTTAGTGTGCGTATGCGTCCAGGGTTGATCCGGTAGTGCGCAGCGCAGCTACATAAATCATTGAAAGAAAACCTTTTTTTCTAACTGGCAAGCTTTCTGCTAGTCAGTGACCGAAGCACGCACCGTGGCGACACAGGTGCGGCAGGCGAGGGCCTGGAGGGCCTCGTCGCAAGCGGTTGGTGGAAATCGGCCGGCAGCCGGTGAGTCAGGCGGCCGATGCATTACAAAAGCCAGATACTGCGCTTAGACTTGAGCCGGGTTCGCAATTCCTGGGGCAAGTCCACCTTTCACGGGAGAGAGTTACATGAAGCTAGTCACTGCCATCATCAAGCCGTTCAAGTTGGACGACGTGCGCGAGTCACTGTCGGAAATCGGCGTGCAGGGCATCACCGTCACCGAGGTCAAGGGCTTCGGCCGTCAGAAGGGCCACACCGAGTTGTACCGTGGCGCCGAATACGTGGTCGATTTCCTGCCCAAGGTGAAGATCGACGTGGCCATCGCCGACGACCAGCTGGATCGGGTGATCGAGGCCATCACCAAGGCCGCCAACACCGGCAAGATCGGTGACGGCAAGATCTTCGTGGTCAACCTGGAACAGGCCATTCGCATCCGTACCGGCGAAACCGATACAGACGCGATCTAAGCAGCCTTTCGAACCCCACGCCCCAGGAGTTAAACCATGACTCTGCGAGCATTCGCAGGGCTAGGAGCCCTGTTGCCTCTTGTCAGCCACTCGGCGTCTATTGCCGAGCTGCGCCGCAATGCGATCGCCCGCCCTTCGCGAGCGCTCATCGGTGTGGTGTTCAGCGCGTCCCAGGCCGCGTCCCTGTACTTCCTGATCCTGATCGATTCAGCCAAGGCTTCGCGCTTTGCGCGCGGCCATTACCTGTAAGCACACGAGGGGCGTCCGGAGCCAACCCGGGCGACTTAACCGAACAGCGCCAAACAAGCGCGCCGGCAAGAGGTGAACCATGGACAACACAGCATTGACTGCATTGCAGTACGGCTTCGATACCTTCTATTTCTTAGTTTGCGGTGCCCTGGTGATGTGGATGGCGGCCGGTTTCGCCATGCTCGAAGCAGGGCTGGTGCGGGCCAAGAACACCACCGAGATCCTGACCAAGAACATCGCCCTGTACGCCGTGGCCAGCGTCATGTACCTGGTGATCGGCTACCACATCATGTATTCGAGCCCCGAGGGCGGCATCCTGCCGAGCCTGGGCTTCCTGCTGGGCGATGAGAACAGCGTCGACTCGGTGCTCGCCGGCGGCGATGACGCACCCTACTACTCGGCCCGTTCCGACTTCTTCTTCCAGGTGGTGTTCGCCGCGACCTGTATGTCGATCGTCTCCGGTGCCGTGGCCGAGCGCATGAAGCTGTGGGCCTTCCTGGCCTTCGCGGTGGTCATGACCGGTTTCATCTACCCGGTTCAGGGTTTCTGGAAGTGGGGCTCGGGCTTCCTCAATGAAGCCGGCTTCCTCGACTTCGCCGGTTCCGGCGTGGTGCACATGGCCGGTGCCGCCGCCGCTCTGGCGGGTGTCCTGCTGCTCGGCGCTCGTAAGGGCAAGTACGGCCCCAATGGCCAGGTGATCGCCATCCCGGGTGCCAACC
>JBFHKK010000094.1:0-8023 GCA_041595475.1 Pseudomonas sp.
CCTGCACCTCAAGTCGGGCAAGAAGATCAAGGCCGATGCCTTGCTCTGGTGCAATGGCCGCACCGGCAACACCGACAAGCTCGGGCTGGAGAACATCGGCATCCCGGTCAACAGTCGCGGTCAGGTGGAGGTGGACGAGAACTACCGCACCGAACTGTCGAACATCTACGCCGCCGGTGATGTGATCGGCTGGCCGAGTCTGGCCAGCGCCGCCTACGACCAGGGCCGCTCGGCTGCCGGCAAGATCATCGACAATGACAGCTGGCGCTTCGTCGACGATGTGCCGACCGGCATCTACACCATCCCGGAGATCAGCTCGATCGGCAAGAACGAGCGCGAACTGACCCAGGCGCAGATTCCCTACGAGGTCGGCAAGGCCTTCTTCAAGGGCATGGCGCGGGCGCAGATCAGCAGCGAGCCGGTGGGCATGCTGAAGCTCCTCTTCCATCGCGAAACCCTCGAGGTGCTCGGGGTGCATTGCTTCGGCTACCAGGCGTCGGAAATCGTCCACATCGGCCAGGCGATCATGAGCCAGAAGGGCGAGGCGAACTCGATCAAGTACTTCGTCAACACCACCTTCAACTACCCGACCATGGCCGAAGCCTATCGGGTGGCCGCCTTCGACGGACTCAACCGGCTTTTTTGAGCGACTCCGGCCGGCGGCCTGAGCCGGTCGGGGGCGATCCGTTCGACGCCTCCCGCGATTGGCGCTGGCCGAACCGGGAGAGCTTCTAGGCAGGGTGGGCCTTGCGTGTCGGGCCGGCGGGCGTCAATGGCCCAGGGTCTGCACCGCCAGGCCGGGGAAATCGGTGATCAGGCTGTCGACGCCGAAGTCGGCCAGGCGCCGCATCAGCGCCGGCTCGTTGACCGTCCACACCGAGACGTGCAGCCCGGCCTGCTGCGCCTTGCTCAGACGCTCCGGGGTGCACAGCGGCCAGTTCAGCGCCAGCAGCTGGCAACCATAGCGCTGCGCGACCTTCAGCGGGTCGAGCCAGGCCCGTTCGGCCACCAGGCCGCGGGACAGGCGCGGCTGTAGCTGCTGGGCGGCGGCGAGCACCTGTCGCGAGCTGGAGGTCAGGGTGATCTTATCGCTCAGGCCGAAGCGCTCCGCGAGCTGAGCGATGGCCTCGACGATCTGCGCCGAGCGCTGCTTGGAGGCGCTCTTGACCTCCAGCTGCCAGTGCTCGAAATCGCACTGCTCGAACAGCTGGCTCAGGCGTGGAATGGGGCAGGGCGTGGTCCAGGCCGGGCAGTTCTGCCGCGCATCGTATTCGACCAGTTCGGCTGCATCATGCTCGACCACCTTGCCCGGGCGGCCGGTGGTGCGCTTGAGGCTGGGGTCGTGGATGACCATCAGCTCGCCGTCGCGCGACAGGTGCAGGTCCAGCTCGCAGCGGCGCACGCCATGTTTCAGGCAGCGCTGGAAGCTGGCCAGGGTGTTTTCCGGGGCTTCGCCCTTGGCGCCGCGATGGCCGTAGATCAGGGTCACTGATATTCCTTATTCGGACGCAGGGCTGCGCCTGGGATGATGGCGCACGCTGTTGATGACATGCTCGTGCTCGAAGTAGACGCTGAAGGTCCGGTAGTCCCAGCGGCTGATGGGCGGCCGGCCTACCGGCGGGTGTTCCTCGTCGGCCAGGCCGAAGCGCTCGAGCACCGCGCGTTTGGATTCGCCGCGCTGGGGCAGGCTGACATCGGCCTCGCCTTGCTGGCCGAGGGGAATCTGCAGGCTCTCGGCCTGGCTCGCCAGTGGCAGGCACAACAGCAGCAGGAGCAGGAAGCGTGGCATCGACTGTTTCCTCGACTCAGCTGGCATGTTCGCGGGCCTGGCGGCGCTCGCGGGCTTGGCGTTGCAGAATGTGCCGGGCCAGCAGTTGGCGCTGGGCGTCGGTGAGTCCTTCGAAGGCGGTGCCGATCTCAAACTGGCCTTCCGGCAGTTCGCGGCAATGCACGACCTTGGCCCGCAGCAGCAGGCCCAGCGCCTGGGGCATCAGCACCAGCTTGATCGCCAGGCAGCTGTCGACGGCGACCGGGTTGCCGTTGGTGAAGCTCACGCCGCCCTCGGACAGGCTGACCCTGCGCGGCGCGCCTATGTCGCGCACCAGGCTCTGGGCCACCGCCTGGCCGAGCAGGTCGATGCGCTTGTTGATCACCTTGAGGTAATTGGCCAGGGTGCGGTCGCGCTCGCTGATATGGCGCAGCAGGTGCTGCGACTCGAAGTCCATCAGGTGCAGTTCGCTGAGCAGGTTGAACAGCGGCGAACTGTCGTGCAGCGCCTCGCCGGCCTGGGCGTCGGCGCCGGTCAGGGAGGTGAAACTCAGTGCGATAGTGTCGTCGATACGATAGTATTCGCGGCGATCATCTTCTTCTTGAGTCGACATGGCGAACCCATGGCAGAGGTGGTGGTCTGAGTGTAAAGCCGCGCGCCAGACCCTGCCACAAGGACGTTTCCCCTTCCCCCCGAATCAGCCTCCGACATGTTCAGACCCCTGTTCGTATTTATAGGTACGCGCTACACGCGCGCCAAACGCCGCAGCCAGTTCGTCTCCTTCATTTCCCTGACCTCGATGATCGGCCTGGCACTGGGTGTGCTGGTGATGATCCTGGTGCTGTCGGTGATGAACGGCTTCGATCATGAAATGCGCACCCGGGTACTGGGCATGGTGCCGCATGCCACCCTCGAGGGCGCCAGGCCGCTGGCCGACTGGCAGGCGCTGGCCGAGGGCGCGCTCAAGCATCCGCAGGTGCTGGCGGCCGCGCCCTTCAGCCAGATGCAGGGCCTGCTGAGCAACGACGGCAAGGTGCAGAAGGTGCTGATCAATGCGGTGGATCCCGAGCGGGAGAGCCAGGTTTCCATCATCGGCGACTTCTTCCGTGAAGGGCGGCTGACCGATCTGGCCGCCGGCGAGTTCGGCATGCTCATCGGCGACCGCGCCGCGGCCAAGCTGGGGGTCAAGATCGGCGACAAGGTCACCTTCGTCGCCCCCGAGGTGACGGTCACCCCGGCGGGCATGTTCCCGCGGCTCAAGCGCTTCACCGTGGTCGGCATCTTCCATGTCGGCGCCGGCGAGATCGATGGCCATCTGGTCATGACCCATGTGCAGGATCTGGCGCGGCTGCAGCGCTGGCCGGCGGGCCAGGTGCAGGGCGTGCGCCTGAAGTTCGCCGATCTGTTCCAGGCCCCGCGCACGGCCTGGTCTCTGGCCCAGTCTCTGGGCGAGGGCGACTACTACGCGCGGGACTGGACCCGCACCCACGGCAATCTCTACCAGGCCATCCGCATGGAGAAGGCGATCATCGGCCTGCTCTTGCTGCTGATCGTGGCGGTGGCCGCCTTCAACATCATCTCGACCCTGATCATGGTGGTGACCGACAAGAAGGGCGATATCGCCATTCTGCGCACCCTGGGTTCGACGCCGCGGCAGATCATGGCGATCTTCATGGTCCAGGGCACGGTGATCGGCGTGGTCGGCACGGCTTTGGGCGCGCTGCTGGGGATCTGGGCGGCGCTCAACATCAGCGACCTGATCGCCGCCCTGGAACGGCTGCTGGGCATCCAGTTTCTCAATGCCGAGGTCTACTTCATCGATTACCTGCCCTCGCAGCTGCTCTGGGCGGATGTGCTGCTGGTCTGCGCCGCCGCCTTGCTTCTGAGTTTCCTTGCCACCTTGTATCCGGCCTGGCGTGCGGCGCGCACCCAGCCCGCGGAGGCCCTGCGTTATGAATGATCGGCTGACCCAAGAGCCTGCGGTGCTGAGTTGCCGCAACCTGAGCAAGCGCTACGAGCAGGGCCCGCAGTCGGTGGTGGTGCTCGATGGCCTCGCCCTGGAATTGCATCCTGGCGAGCGCATGGCCATCGTCGGCAGTTCCGGCTCGGGCAAGAGCACCCTGCTCAACATGCTCGGCGGCCTGGATACCCCCAGCAGCGGCAGCGTCTGGCTGGCCGGCGAGGAGCTGTCGGCGCTGAGCGAGAAGGATCGCGGCCTGCTGCGCAACCGCGCCCTGGGCTTCGTCTATCAGTTTCACCATCTGCTGGCGGAGTTCACCGCCCTGGAGAACGTCTGCATGCCGCTGCTGATCGGCCGCACGCCGATCGCCGAGGCGCGCCAGCGAGCCACCGCCTTGCTCGAGCGGGTCGGCCTGGGGCATCGCCTGGCGCACAAGCCGGCCGAGCTGTCCGGCGGCGAGCGCCAGCGGGTGGCCATTGCCCGCGCCCTGGTCAACCGGCCGGGGCTGGTGCTGCTGGATGAACCGACCGGCAACCTCGATCATCACACCGCCCAGGGCATCCAGGAACTGATGCAGGAGCTCAGTCGCACCTCGCAGACGGCCTTTCTGGTGGTGACTCACGACCTGCAGCTGGCCCGGCAGATGGATCGGGTGCTGCGCCTGGAAGACGGCAAGCTGGTGGCCGCCTGATGTTCCGCCCCCTGAGTGTCTTTATCGGCAGCCGCTATACGCGGGCCAAGCGGCGCAATCATTTCATCTCCTTTATTTCCCTGACCTCGATGATCGGCCTGGCCCTCGGCGTGCTGGCGATGATAGTGGTGCTCTCGGTGATGAACGGCTTCCAGCAGGAGATGAGCACGCGCATTCTCGGCATGGTGCCGCATGCCAGCCTCAAGGCCGCGCAGCCGCTGGATGACTGGCAAACGCTGGCCAGTGCCGCGCGCCGGCATCCCCAGGTGCTGGCCGCGGTGCCCTTTGCCGAGCTGGAGGGCATGTTGTCCTATCGTGGGGCGATGCAGCCGATTCAGTTGCAGGGGGTCGATCCGCGCTTCGAGGCGCAGGTGTCGATCCTGCCCCAGCACATGCAGCAGGGAAGCCTGGCCGATTTGCGGCCCGGCGAGTTTGGCGTGGTGATCGGCGAGATCACCGCGAGGCGCTTCGGCCTGGCGGTCGGCGACCAGCTGGCGCTGATAGTGCCGGAGCTGAGTTCGGTGCCCGGCGGCATAGTGCCGCGCATGCAGCGGATCAACGTGGCCGGGGTGTTCAAGGTGGGGGCCGAGCTCGACAGCTCGCTGGCGCTGATCCATGTCGACGACGCCGCGCAGATTCAGCGCCTGGCGCCGGGGCAGGTGGCGAGCCTGCGGCTGAAGCTCAAGGACCTGTATCAGGCGCCGCAGGTGGCGGCAGAGGTCGCCGCGCAGCTGGGCGAGGGCTATCAGGCCAGCGACTGGACCCAGACCCAGGGCAGCCTGTTCAGTGCGATGAAGATGGAAAAAACCATGATCGGCCTGCTGCTGATGCTGATAGTCGCGGTGGCGGCCTTCAACATCATCGCCACCCTGATCATGGTGGTCGCCGACAAGGGTGGCGATATCGCCATCCTGCGCACCCTGGGGGCGACGCCGCGGCAGATCATGGCGATCTTCATGGTCCAGGGCAGTGTGATAGGGACGATCGGCACCCTGGTCGGCGGCGTGCTCGGGGTGCTGGCCGCCTTGAACGTCAGCCAGCTGGTCGGCTGGATCGAGCGCCTCAGCGGCCAGCAGGTGCTCAGCTCGGACGTCTACTTCATCAGCAATCTGCCATCCCAGGTGCAGGCCGGCGATGTGTTGCTGATCTGCGGCTGCGCTTTGACCCTGAGCTTTCTCGCCACCCTCTATCCGTCCTGGCGTGCGGCTCAAATCCAGCCGGCCGAAGCGTTGCGCTACGAGTGAGCTAGGCTGTTCCGAAGAAAAAAGCCGTCATCTGTTGACGGCTTTTTTGCATCAGAGTCCCAGGTCGCGCTTGCGCCGGCGTTCCTGGCGTTTGCGCCAGTTGTGCCGTACCCACCAGTGCCAGTAGCTGTTGGTGATCAGGTAGGCCAGGCCGGCCAGCAGCAGGCCGAGTACCAGCGAGCCGAGGTAGAGCGGCTGCCAGTGGCTCTGCAGGACCTGGCCGATCCAGCCCAGGGTGATGCGGTCGGGCATCTGCAGGGCCGGGGTGCCGGTCATCCAGGTGCCGAACTTGTAGCTGCAGTAGAACACCGGCGGCATGGTGATGGGGTTGGTCAGCCAGACCAGGCCGACCGAGATCGGCAGGTTGGCCCGCGCCGGAATCGCCACCACGGCGGCGGCGAGCATCTGCAGGGGCATCGGGATCATCGCCCAGAACAGGCCGATGGCCATGGCGCGGGACACCGAGTGACGATTGAGATGCCAGAGATTGGGGTCGTGGATCAGCGTGCCGAGAAAGCGCAGGGATTTGCTGCCCTTGATGCGATCGGGATGCGGCAGGAAGCGCTTGATGAAACGACGCGGCATGTAGGCTCTCTGGCTGGCTGAAAAGCGCGGATATTATGCACAGATTAGTCCGCGCCTGCTTTTCGACTTTGTCACGGCAAGTGCCCGGGCCGGGGCCCGGTGCCGCGCCGCAACCATGGACGGGTGTAGGAGGGCGGGGCGATGCGCATGGCATTGCTGGCGCTGGTGCTGGGACTGCTGAGTGTGCCGCTCTTGCCGGTGCTGCCGCCGGCCTGGCTGCTGGGCATCGTCTTTGTCGTGGGACTGATGCTGCTGCCGTTTCGCAGCTATCCGCTGGGGCTCTTTCTGTTCGGTTTCGGCTGGGCCTGCAGCAGCGCGCACTGGGCGTTGGACGATCGCCTGGCGGCGGCGCTGGACGGCCGCACCCTGTGGCTGCAGGGGCAGGTGGTAGGCCTGCCGGAGCAGGGCGAGGGCGTGGTGCGCTTCGAACTGCAGGGGGCCGAGTCGCGGCGGGCCCGGCTGCCTACGCGGATACGCCTGGCCTGGTATGGCGGTCCGCCGATCGGCGCTGGCGAGACCTGGCGCCTGGCCGTGCGCCTGAAGCGGCCGCACGGGTTGGTCAATCCCCAATCGTTCGACTACGAGGCCTGGCTGCTGGCGCAGCGCATCGGTGCCACCGGCACGGTCAAGCTGGGCCAGCGGTTGCGGACGGCGCCGGGTTTGTCCGGCTGGCGCGATGGGCTGCGCCAGCGCCTGCTCGAGCACGACGCCCACGGTCGCGCGGCCGCCCTGGTGGCCCTGGTGCTGGGCGATGGCTCGGGGCTCTCGGCGGCCGATTGGCGTCTGCTGCGGGACACCGGCACGGTGCACCTGCTGGTGATCTCCGGCCAGCATGTCGGGCTGGTGGCAGGCCTGCTGTTTGCTCTGGTGGCCGGTCTGGCGCGCCTGGGCGGGTGGCCGCGCGCGCTGCCCTGGCTGCCGTCGGCCTGCCTGCTGGCCTTTGCCGGCGCTCTGGGCTACGCGCTGCTGGCGGGCTTCGAGGTGCCGGTGCAGCGCGCCTGCATCATGCTCGGCCTGGTCTTGCTGTGGCGCTGGCGCTTTCGCCACCTGGGCGTCTGGCTGCCGTTGCTGGCGGCCTTGGCGCTGGTGCTGGTGGCGGAGCCGCTGGCCAGCCTGCGGGCCGGGTTCTGGCTGTCCTTTGGTGCGGTGGCGTTGCTGATTCTGATCTTCAGTGGCCGTCTGGGCGCCTGGCCCTGGTGGCTTAGCCTGGGGCGGGCGCAATGGGCGCTGGCCCTGGGCTTGTTGCCGCTGCTGCTGGCCTTGGGGCTGCCGGTCAGCACCAGCGGGCCGCTGGCCAATCTGCTCGCGGTGCCCTGGGTAGGCCTGGTCACGGTGCCGCTGGCCCTGCTCGGCAGCTTGACGCTGCCAGTGCCCGGCCTCGGTGACGGACTGCTGTGGCTGGCCGGCGGCTCGCTCCAGCTGCTATTCGAGCTGCTGGCGCAGATCGCCCACTGGCGGCCGGCCTGGTTGCCCGGCTCGCTGTCGCTGGGGGCCTGGTTGTTGCTGACCCTGGGCGTCCTGTTGCTGCTGATGCCGGCCGGCATACCGCTGCGCGGCCTGGGCTGGATACTGCTGCTGCCGCTGCTCTACAGCCCGCCATCGCGGCCCGAGCCAGGCCAGGCCGAGGTGTGGATGCTGGATGTCGGCCAGGGCCTGGCCCTGCTCGTGCGCACCCGCGAGCATGCGCTGCTGTACGACGCGGGGCCGCGTTTCGGCGATTTCGATCTGGGCGAGCGCGTGGTGCTGCCGTCGCTGCGCGCCCTGAACCTGGAGCG
>JBFHKK010000095.1:0-7989 GCA_041595475.1 Pseudomonas sp.
GCGTGGGCGGCGGTGCTTCGCATCTGGTGATCGGTCACAGCACGCCGCATCACCAGTTGGAGGAGGCGCTCGCCGAGTTCACCGGCCGGCCGCGTGCGCTGTTGTTCTCCACCGGCTACATGGCCAACCTGGGCGCCGTGACCGCGCTGCTCGGCCAGGGCGACACTGTGCTGGAGGATCGGCTCAACCACGCCTCCCTGCTGGACGCCGGCCTGCTCAGCGGCGCGCGCTTCTCGCGCTACCTGCACAAGGACGCGGTGAGCCTCTCCAGCCGCCTGGAGAGGGCCGTGGGCAATACCCTGGTGGTGACCGACGGGGTGTTCAGCATGGACGGCGACCTCGCCGACCTGCCGGCGCTCTGCGCGGTGGCCAGAGCCAAGGGTGCCTGGGTGATGGTCGATGATGCCCACGGCTTCGGCCCGCTCGGCGAGACCGGCGGCGGCGTCTGCGAGCATTTCGGCCTGGGCGTGGAGGACGTGCAGGTGCTGGTCGGCACCCTGGGCAAGGCCTTCGGCACCGCCGGGGCCTTCGTCGCCGGCAGCGAGGAACTGATCGAGACCCTGGTGCAGTTCGCCCGGCCCTACATCTACACCACCAGCCAGCCACCGGCGCTGGCCTGCGCCACGCTCAAGAGCCTCGAGCTGCTGCGCAGCGAACACTGGCGCCGAGAGCACCTGCGTGGGCTGATCAAGCAGTTTCGCCAGGGCGCCGAGGCCATCGGCCTGACCCTGATGGACAGCGCCACGCCGATCCAGCCGATCCTGGTCGGCGACAGCGAGCGCGCCCTGCGCCTGTCGCAGCTGCTCCGTGAGCGCGGCCTGCTGGTCACGGCGATCCGCCCGCCGACCGTGCCGGCCGGCAGTGCGCGCCTGCGCGTGACCCTGTCCGCGGCCCACAGCGAAGCCGAAGTGCAGCGCCTGCTGGAGGCCCTGGCCGAGTGCTGGCCGCAACTGGAGCCCGCTGATGCGTGATCGCCTGATCCTGTTGCCCGGCTGGGGATTGGGCGTTGCGCCGCTGGAGCCCCTTGCCGCGGCCCTGCGCGGGCTGGACGCTCGCCTGCAGGTCGCGATCGAGCCCCTGCCGGCGTTGCTCAGCGACGATCCGCAGGCCTGGCTCGATGAGCTCGACGCCCGCCTGCCGGTCGATACCTGGCTGGGCGGCTGGTCCCTGGGCGGCATGCTGGCCGCGCAACTGGCGGCTCGCCGCGGCGATCATTGCGTCGGCCTGCTGACCCTGGCCAGCAATGTTCGCTTCGTCGCCAGCGAGCAGTGGCCGGCCGCCATGGACGGCGAAACCTTCGGCGCCTTCCGCCAGGACTGCGGCGCGGATGCCCAGGCCAGCCTCAAGCGTTTCGCCGCGCTCTGCGCCCAGGGCGCCGCCGATCCGCGCGGCCAGACGCGCCAGCTGCGGGCTGCGGCGCCACGGGCTCCGTCGGCGCAGTTGCTGGCGGGGCTGGAGGTGCTGGCCAAGCTGGATAGCCGGGCGGACCTGCGGG
Source organism: Pseudomonas sp. (assembly GCA_041595475.1). Lineage (GTDB taxonomy): Bacteria > Pseudomonadota > Gammaproteobacteria > Pseudomonadales > Pseudomonadaceae > Aquipseudomonas. The sequence goes on from JBFHKK010000095.1 coordinate 1,496, forward strand.
CCTTCGGTGGCCCGCAACTGCACCTGTTCGCCGGGCAGGATGCCCTGCTGCCGAAGGCGGTGGCGCCCGCGCTACTGGAGTTGCTGGTGGACGTCGAGATCGGCCTGATCGACCAGGCCAGCCACGCCTTCGTGCTGGAGCGCCCCCATGAGCTGGCGGCTGCGATCCAGGCCTTTCTTCATGAGGCCGAGGATGAATGAGCTGACAGCCCCGCGGCGCGATGGCCTGCCGGACAAGCGCCAGGTCGCCGAGTCCTTCTCCCGGGCGGCGGCCAGTTACGACAGCGTCGCCGCCTTGCAGCGCGCCGTCGGCAGCGAGCTGCTGGCGCGTCTGCCGGTGGAGCTGAGCCCCCGGCGCTGGCTGGACCTGGGCAGCGGCACCGGATATTTCAGTTGCGCCCTGGCTCGGCGCTTTCCGGCGGCCGAGGGCCTGGCCCTGGATATCGCCGAGGGCATGCTGCGCCATGCCCGGCCCTCGGGTGGCGCCCGGCACTTCGTGGTCGCCGATGCCGAGTGCCTGCCGCTGCAGCCGGCGCGCTGCGACCTGCTGTTCTCCAGCCTGGCGCTGCAGTGGTGCGCCGATTTCGCCGCGGTGCTGGGCGAGGCGCACAGGGTCCTGCGCCCGGGCGCCATCCTGGCCTTCAGCAGCCTCTGTGTCGGCACCCTGCAGGAGCTGCGCGACAGCTGGCAGGCGGTGGACGGCTTCGTCCATGTCAACCGCTTCCGCCGCTTCGACGACTACCAGCGACTCTGCGCCGCCAGTGGCCTGGAGATTCTGTTGCTCGACAGCCAGGCGCAGGTGCTGCATTACCCGGATCTGCGCAGCCTGACCCATGAGCTCAAGGCCCTGGGCGCCCACAACCTCAACCCCGGCCGCCCCGGCGGCCTGACCGGGCGGGCGCGGATGCGCGCGCTGCTCGACGCCTACGAACGCTTTCGCCAGCCCCGGGGGCTGCCGGCGACCTATCAGGTGGTCTATGGCGTTCTGCGCAAACAGCCTTGAGACACAGGCTACCGATAGACGCCTTGGCGCCAAGGAATTCTCGAGATGAGCCACGCCTACTTCGTGACAGGGACCGATACCGAAATCGGCAAGACCACCATCGCCGCCGGCCTGCTGCATGCCGCGCGACGCGCGGGCCTGTCCACCGCTGCGGTCAAGCCGGTGGCCTCCGGCTGCAGTCGAACGCCCGAGGGCCTGCGCAATGATGACGCCCTGGCCTTGCTTGGCGAGTGCAGCCTGGCCCTGGGCTACGCGGAGGTCAATCCGCTGGCCTTCGAGCCGGCGATCGCCCCCCATCTGGCGGCGCGCGAGGCCGGTGTCCATCTGGATGTGGCGGCTCTGCGCGAGCCGGTGCAGGCGATGCTCGCCAAGGGCGCCGATCTCACATTGGTCGAAGGCGCCGGCGGCTGGCGCGTGCCCCTGGCCGGTCAGGCCCGCCTGTCCGACCTGGTGCGCGCGCTGAATATGCCGGTGATACTGGTGGTCGGCGTGCGCCTGGGCTGCATCAACCATGCCGTGCTCAGTGCCGAGGCCATTATCGGCGATGGGCTGCCCCTGGCCGGCTGGGTGGCCAATGTCGTCGATCCGCAGACCGCGCTCCTGGAGGACAACCTGGCGACCCTGGCCGAGCGCCTTGCTGCGCCCTGTCTCGGTCGGGTGCCCTATCTGGCCGAAGCGACGCCGGCGGCGGTCGCCGATTGCCTGGACCTGCGTCGGCTCGGTCTGTCGCTATAAGCAGGCACTTAGCCATAGCCATTTGCTTCTACATGGCCCAAGCGTTTTCTGCTTCAATGAGGGCACCGCAGTCCTTTGCCCAGGAGTAGTCCGGCATGGAAATTTCGTCCAACGCGTTCAACTCGGGTCTCGGCGCCATCCAGTCGGGCCAGCGCCGTGTCGATCAGGCCGCGGCGCAAATCGCCGGTGTGCCCCTGGCGCCGCCGCAAGGGCCGGTGCAGACGCCGCCGCAGAGCCGGGTCAATGCCGCACCCGAGTCCAGTGCCGAGAGTCGGCCGGATCTGGCCGAGAGCCTGGTGCAGTTGCGGGTCGGTCAGAACGAAGCCCAGGCCGGTGCCAAGCTGGTCAAGAGCGCCGATGAGATGTTGGGCACTCTGATCGATACCATGGCCTGAGCGCGCTCGCGCCAGCCAAATTCGCAGGAACAGTCATGCAACTCGGGGCCTACCCTGCCAGTCTCGCGGCGCTGCAGCGGCCGGTCCTGGCGCCGGGTGCCGCGCCGATAGCCAAGCCATCCGCCAACCCCGAGCCACAGGTGGCACGCCCGGCCGAGGGCGCTGCCGAACGCGGTCCGTCCCCAGCGTCCCCGTCCTCTGAATCTTCCGCAGCTTCCGAATCGCCCGCGAACAGATCCGCATCGGTCGCGCTGGACCCGAGTGCCCGTGCCGCTGCCCAGGCCCAGCGCATCGAGCAGCAGCAGATCGCCCAGCTCGCCAGTCGCGACCGCGAGGTGCGGGCCCATGAGCAGGCGCACGCGGCGGTGGGCGGGCAGTATGCTAGCGCGCCCAGCTACACCTATACCCGCGGTCCGGACGGCGCCCGCTATGCCGTTGCCGGTGAGGTCGGCATCGATGTCGCCGCGGTGCCCGGCGACCCCGAGGCCACCCTGCGCAAGATGGAGGTCGTGGTGCGCGCCGCCCTGGCCCCGGCCGAGCCCTCGGCCCAGGACAGGCGCGTGGCCGCCCAGGCCCAGGCGCAGCTGGCGCAGGCGCGGGTCGAGCTGGCGGCATTGCAGCGCGATCAAATAACCGGTAAACAGGCAGACGCCGCGCGCCCGTCCGAGAGCCCGCAGGCCTCAGAAGCCGAGAATGCGAGCCAGCCGCCCCAGGCGGAAGCTGAAATCCAGGTCTATCGCGAGGTCGGCGCCGCCACGGATGCATCGACTCGCATCGATCTCAATGCATAGGCCGGCCGGAGTAGCACTTGACAAGGGCTGCGGCGTAAACGTATGTTTCAAACGCGTGTTTGATTGTTCGTCGGCCAGGGGCTGGCGAGCAGCTGGGAATGATCCCGTAAATGGCCACCTATTCGGCCACCCATACCAAGAGTCCACCGCAGAGGTTACCCGCTATGCCTGATTACAAGGCCCCCTTGCGTGATATTCGTTTCGTTCGCGACGAACTGCTCGGCTACGAAGCGCACTATCAGAGCCTGCCTAACTGCCAAGACGCGACCCCGGACATGGTCGACGCCATCCTCGAAGAAGGCGCCAAGTTCTGTGAGCAGGTACTGTCTCCGCTGAACCGTGTGGGTGACACCGAAGGTTGCACCTGGAGCGAGTCCGGCGTTAAGACCCCGACCGGCTTCAAGGAAGCCTACCAGCAGTACGTCGAAGGCGGCTGGCCGAGCCTGGCCCACGACGTCGACCACGGCGGCCAGGGCCTGCCGGAGTCCCTCGGCCTGGTGCTGAGCGAGATGGTCGGTACCGCCAACTGGTCCTGGGGCATGTACCCGGGCCTGTCCCATGGTGCGATGAACACCCTGGACGCCCACGGCACCGATGAGCAGAAGCACACCTACCTGACCAAGCTGGTATCCGGCGAGTGGACCGGCACCATGTGCCTGACCGAGCCGCATTGCGGCACCGACCTGGGCATGCTGCGCACCAAGGCCGAGCCTCAGGCCGACGGCAGCTACAAGGTTTCCGGCACCAAGATCTTCATCTCCGCCGGTGAGCACGACATGGCCGACAACATCGTCCATATCGTTCTGGCTCGCCTGCCCGACGCCCCGGCTGGCACCAAGGGCATCTCGCTGTTCATCGTGCCCAAGTTCCTGCCCAACGCCGAAGGCGGCGTCGGCGAGCGCAACGCCGTATCCTGTGGCTCGATCGAGCACAAGATGGGCATCCACGGCAACGCCACCTGCGTGATGAACTTCGACGGCGCCACCGGCTTCCTGATCGGCCCGGCGAACAAGGGTCTGAACTGCATGTTCACCTTCATGAACACCGCCCGCCTGGGTACCGCGCTGCAGGGCGTGGCCCACGCCGAGCTGGCCTTCCAGGGTGGTCTGAAGTACGCCCGCGAGCGTCTGCAGATGCGTTCCCTGACCGGTCCGAAGGCCCCGGACAAGGCCGCCGACCCGATCATCGTGCATCCGGACGTGCGCCGCATGCTGCTGACCATGAAGGCGTTCGCCGAAGGCAACCGCGCCATGGTCTACTTCACCGCCAAGCAGGTCGACATCGTCAAGTACAGCCAGAACGAAGAAGAGAAGAAGGCGGCCGACGCGCTGCTGGCCTTCCTGACTCCGATCGCCAAGGCCTTCATGACCGAAGTGGGCTTCGAGTCCGCCTCCCACGGCATGCAGATCTACGGTGGCCACGGCTTCATCAGCGAGTGGGGCATGGAGCAGAACCTGCGTGACTGCCGCATCTCCATGATGTACGAAGGCACCACCGGCGTTCAGGCCCTCGACCTGCTCGGTCGCAAGATCCTGATGACCCAGGGCGAAGCGCTCAAGGGCTTCACCAAGATCGTGCACAAGTTCTGCCAGGCCAACGAAGGCAACGACTCGGTCAAGGAGTTCGTCGAGCCCCTGGCCAAGCTGAACAAGGAGTGGGGCGATCTGACCATGAAGGTCGGCATGGCCGCCATGAAGGACCGTGAGGAAGTCGGTGCCGCTTCGGTCGACTACCTGATGTACTCCGGCTATGCCTGCCTGGCCTACTTCTGGGCCGACATGGCCCGTCTGGCCGCTGAGAAGCTGGCTGCCGGCACTGGCGACGAGGCCTTCTACAAGGCCAAGCTGCAGACCGCGCGCTTCTACTTCCAGCGCATCCTGCCGCGCACTCGCACTCACGTCGAAACCATGCTGTCCGGTGCTGGCAACCTGATGGACATGAACGAGGAAGACTTCGCTCTCGGCTACTGATAGCGCGAGCGATGTCGCAAGAACGCCGCCCCCAGGGGCGGCGTTTTTTTTCGCCCGGCATACGCCTGGGGCAGATTCGTGCGTCGCTTGGCGTCTCGTCGGCATGCCGCTGTGCCTGCGCCGGGCAAACAGGCAAAATGCCGCCTCGCTCGATCGCGAAACTTTCCATGGAGCTCGTCTTGCCGCGTCTTGCCGCTGTGCGCCTGAGTCATTTCCTGCCGTCCATGCTGCTGCTCGGGGGCGGCCTGCTGGCCGCCGGTCTGCCGGCCTTGAGCGAGTTCTTCGATTCGCTGTTCAAGGTGCTGCCGACCCTCTTGTTGTTGCTCGGCGGGGCCTTATGTCTGGTCTATGGGCGCCAGCGCGAGCTGTCGCTGTTGCTGGTGCTCTATCTCGCTTACTTCGTGCTGGATATCCAGCTCGACCACTACCGTGCCGAGGGGCGAGTGCGCAGCGACGCGGCCCTGGTCTTTCACCTGTGCAGCCTGCTGCTGCCGCTGCTCTATGCGCTCTATGGGCTGTGGCGCGAGCGCACTCACTTGCTGCAGGATCTGGTCGCCCGCGCCGCGGTGCTGCTGGCGGTGGGGGCCGTCAGCCTGGCCCTGGCGCAGCGTTTTCCCGAGGCGCTGCTGCAGTGGCTGACGTTGATTCGCTGGCCAAGCCTGCACGGCAGCTGGATGGATCTGGTGCAACTGGCCTATCCGCTGTTTCTGGTCGGCTTCATCGGCCTGTCGCTGCAGTACCTGCGCGCCCCTCGGCCGCTGCATGCGGCCTTGCCGCTGGGGCTGGCCGGATTGTTGTGGATGTTGCCCAATATCTTCGCGGTCGATCACGCGCTCAACGTGATCAGCAGCCAGGTGATGCTGATGGTGGTGGTGGCTGTGGCCCATGAGGCTTACCAGATGGCCTTTCGCGACGAGCTGACCGGCCTGCCGGGTCGGCGCGCGCTGAACGAGCGTCTGCAACGGTTGGGGCGTAGCTATGTGATCGCCATGGCGGATGTCGATCACTTCAAGAAGTTCAACGACACCCATGGCCATGATGTCGGCGATCAGGTCCTGCGCCTGGTCGCCAGTCGCTTGCGCAAGATTGGCGGCGGCGGCACCGCCTATCGCTACGGCGGCGAGGAGTTCGCCCTGGTGTTCCCCGGCAAGACCCTGGAGGAGTGTCTGCCCCATCTGGAGGTGGTGCGCCAGGCGGTGGAAAGCTACCGCTTGCAGCTGCGCGATCCCGCCAGCCGCCCGGGCAGTCATCAGCAGGGCCGGCAGCGGCGCGGCAGTGCCAAGACCGCGACCGTCTCGGTGACGGTGAGCATGGGGGTGGCCGAGCGGGGCAGCGAGCAGCGCAATCCGGAGGAGGTCATCAAGGCGGCGGACCAGGCGCTCTACGGCGCCAAGAGTGCCGGGCGCAACTGTGTGCGCAGTCACGGGCAGCGGCGCGGCGCGGTGCGTCAAGCGCCAGCAGGCGCCTGAGTATTCAGACCGGCGGTCGATCCCTTGCCGAGCACTTTCGCGAGGCCTCAGGTCGGGCGCGGCTTGCGCAACCATTTCTGACTCTTTGGTCACCAACAGACCCTATGTGTCTTTTAAGTTGTTCGGGTAAAC
>JBFHKK010000096.1:0-7959 GCA_041595475.1 Pseudomonas sp.
GCCGATCGGGCTGCCTGCGGCATCGACAATTTCCGCGCCTTCGCGCACCGGCACGCGCTCCAGCGGCAACAGGCCGACGCGCTTGCTGGTCACGCCTTCGCGCTGCTGAGCGAAGATCCGCTCGGCGCCGGGGAAACCGCCGGCGCGGGCGCCCTCGGCGCGGCGAACCTTGGAGATGGCCCACTGCAGGCTGGCCTCCACCGGGGTGGTGTTCGCATTCATGTCGTGGCCGTACAGGCACAGCCCGGCTTCCAGGCGCAGCGAGTCGCGCGCGCCCAGGCCGATGGCCTCGACTTGCGGCTCGGCCAGCAGGCTGCGCGCGAGGGTCTCGGCGTGTTCGGCCGGCAGCGAGATCTCGAAGCCGTCCTCGCCGGTGTAGCCGGAGCGACTGACGTAGCAGTCGACGCCGAGCAGGCGCACGGCGGCGAAGCGCATAAAGGTCATCTCGCGCACCTGCGGCGCCAGGCGCGCCAGCACCTCCACCGCCTGGGGGCCCTGCAGGGCCAGCAAGGCGCGGTCGAAGGCGGACTCGACCTGGCAATGGGCGGCCAGGTGCTGCTGCAAATGCATCAGGTCCTGCTGCTTGCACGCGGCATTGACTACCAGGAACAGGCTGTCGTCGGCCAGCCTGGCGACCATCAGGTCGTCGAGTATGCCGCCGTTTGCGTCGGTGAACATGGCATAGCGCTGCTGGCCGATGGGTAGGTCGATGATATCCACCGGCACCAGGGTCTCGAGGGCGCGGGCCGCATCGGCCCCGCGCAGGATGATCTGGCCCATGTGCGAGACGTCGAACAGGCCGGCGGCGGCGCGGGTGTGCAGGTGCTCCTTGAGCACCCCGAGGGGGTACTGCACCGGCATCTCGTAGCCGGCGAAGGGCACCATGCGCGCGCCGAGTTCCAGGTGCAGGGCGTGCAGTGGGGTTTTGGCCAGGGTTGCACTGGTCATGCAAGATTTCTCCGTCAGGATGCGCGGCGCGCACCGGTGGTGGTCCGGGGGCGCCAGGCGCCCCTTCGAGGGTTCAGCATTCGATGATGTTCACGGCCAGGCCGCCGCGCGCGGTTTCCTTGTACTTGCTCTTCATGTCGGCGCCGGTCTGGCGCATGGTGCGGATCACCTTGTCGAGCGAGACATAGTGCTGGCCGTCGCCACGCAAGGCCATGCGCGCGGCGTTGATCGCCTTGACCGAGGCCATGGCGTTGCGCTCGATGCAGGGCACCTGGACCAGGCCGCCGATCGGGTCGCAGGTCAGCCCGAGGTTGTGCTCCATGCCGATCTCGGCGGCGTTCTCCACCTGGGCGACGCTGCCACCGAGCACCTCGCAGAGGGCCCCGGCGGCCATCGAGCAGGCTACGCCCACTTCGCCCTGGCAGCCGACCTCGGCGCCGGAGATGGACGCGTTCTCCTTGTAGAGGATGCCGATGGCCGCGGCGGTGAGCAGAAAGCGCACCACGCCGTCTTCATCGGCGCCGGGGATGAAGCGCCTGTAGTAGTGCAGCACCGCCGGCACTATGCCGGCCGCGCCATTGGTCGGGGCGGTCACCACGCGACCGCCGCTGGCGTTTTCCTCGTTGACCGCCAGGGCATAGAGATTGACCCAGTCGAGCACGCTCAAGGAATCGCGCAGGCTGGCCTCCGGGTGCTCGCTCAACTGGCGGTAGAGGCCGGCGGCGCGGCGCTTGACCTTGAGCCCGCCGGGCATGATGCCTTCGTGGCGGCAACCGGCCGCGACGCAGTCCTGCATCACCTGCCAGATCTTCAGCAGCCCGGCGCGTGTCTCGGCCTCGGGGCGCCAGGCGGCCTCGTTGGCCAGCATCAGCTGGCTGATCGAGAGGCTGTGGGCGGCGCACTGCTCGAGCAGCTGCTTGGCATTCTTGAAGGGGTAGGCCAGGGGCGTGCGGTCCTCGACTATGCGGTCGGCGCCGGCGGCTTCCTCATCGACCACGAAGCCGCCGCCGACCGAGTAGTACTCGCGGGCTTTCAGCTGCAGGCCGGCGGCGTCGAAGGCGCGGAAGATCATGCCGTTGGGATGAAAGGGCAGGGGCTTGCGAATCATCGCCAGGTGTTCTTTTTCGACGAAGCGGATCGACTTTTCACCCAGCAGCCTTAGCTCGCCGGCCTTGCGCATGGCCGCCAGACGCGGCTCCACCGTGCGCGTGTCGATGCTGTCCGGCTGCTCGCCCTCCAGGCCGAGCAGCACCGCCTTGTCGCTGCCGTGGCCCTTGCCGGTGGCGCCGAGCGAGCCATAAAGCTCGACCTTGAGCGACTCGGTTGCGGTCAAAAGGTCGTCGCGCTTGAGCCCCTCGACGAAACGCACGGCGGCGCGCATGGGACCGACCGTGTGGGAGCTGGAAGGCCCGATACCGATTTTGAACAGATCGAAAACGCTGAGTGACATGCTGATCTCCGGCTTCTCTCGGGGCGAGCCGCGGCCGCTGGACGTGCCGCTTCCGGTCAGCATCTGCACCGAGAGCGGCGGGCGGCCATGACGCCATAAGAAGCGTGCTGGTCTATTCAGGGTAGACCGGCACGCCGCTGCGGATATCCGTGATCGGGCCGCCAATCGTTCGATTCGATTGGCGGCAGCCGCGCCTCAGGCCTCCTGATAGGCCTCGATCGAGGGGCAGGCGCAGACCAGGTTGCGGTCGCCGTAGACGTTGTCGACCCGGCCCACCGGCGGCCAGTACTTGGCCTCGATCAGCGACGCCAGCGGATAGACCGCCTGCTCGCGGCTGTAGCCGTGGGTCCACTCGCCGGCCAGTTCCAGGGCGGTGTGCGGGGCGTTCTTCAGCGGGTTGTCGTCCTTGTCCAGGTCGCCGCGCTCGACCGCGCGGATTTCCTCGCGGATGGCGATCATGGCGTCGCAGAAGCGATCCAGTTCTTCCTTGGACTCGCTCTCGGTCGGCTCGATCATCAGGGTGCCGGCGACCGGGAAGGACATGGTCGGGGCGTGGAAGCCGAAGTCGATCAGGCGCTTGGCCACGTCCTCGACGCTGATGCCGCTGGCGTCCTTGAGCGGGCGGATGTCGAGGATGCACTCGTGGGCCACCAGGCCACCTTCACCGCTGTAGAGCACCGGGTAGTGTTCTTCCAGGCGGCGGGCGATGTAGTTGGCGTTGAGAATGGCCATCTGCGAGGCGCGCTTGAGGCCGTCGCCGCCCATCATGCTGATGTACATCCAGGTGATCGGCAGGATGCTGGCGCTGCCGAAGGGCGCGGCGCTGACCGCGCCGGCCTTCTGCGGCATATGCCCATGGCCGGGCAGGAAGGGGATCAGGTGCGCCTTGACGCCGATCGGGCCGACGCCCGGGCCGCCACCGCCGTGGGGGATGCAGAAGGTCTTGTGCAGGTTCAGGTGGGAGACGTCGCCGCCGAACTGGCCCGGGGCGCAGAGGCCGACCATGGCGTTCATGTTGGCGCCGTCGATATACACCTGGCCGCCGTTGTCGTGAACGATCTGACAGATCTCGCGGATGCCTTCCTCGAACACGCCGTGGGTCGAGGGGTAGGTGATCATCAGCGCCGCCAGGCGGTGCTGGTGCTCCTGGGCCTTGGCCCGCAGGTCGTCGATGTCGACGTTGCCGCGGGCGTCGCAGGCGGTCACCACCACACGCATGCCGGCCATGCTGGCGGTGGCCGGGTTGGTGCCGTGGGCCGATTGCGGGATCAGGCAGATGTCGCGCTGGGTATCGCCGCGGCTGAGATGATAGGCGCGGATCGCCAGGAGTCCGGCGTACTCGCCCTGGGAGCCGGCGTTGGGCTGCAGGGACACGCCGTCATAGCCGGTGGCGGCGCAGAGCATGGCCTCCAGTTCGTCGGTCAGCTGGCGGTAGCCCTGGCTCTGCTCGGCCGGGGCGAAGGGGTGCAGGTTGCCGAACTCCGGCCAGGTCACCGGGATCATCTCGCTGGCGGCATTGAGCTTCATGGTGCAGGAGCCCAGCGGGATCATGCTGCGGTCCAGGGCCAGATCCTTGTCGGCCAGCTTGCGCAGGTAGCGCATCAGCTCGGTTTCGCTGTGGTAGCGGTTGAACACCGGGTGCTGCAGGATCGCCGACTGGCGCAGCAGCTGCTCGGGCAGGCGCGCGGCGGTGGCGGCGGCCAGTGCGGCGAAGTCCGGCAGGCTCTGGCCCTCGGCGAATACCGCCCAGAGGGCCTCGACGGCGGCCTGGTCGCTGGTTTCGTCCAGCGACAGGCCGAGGCGCTCGGCGTCGATCTCGCGCAGGTTGATCCCGGCGGCGCGGGCCTTGGCGTGCAGTTCGGCGGTCTTGCTGCCGCTGGCGATGCTGAGGGTGTCGAAGAAGTGCTGCTGCTCGATGCGCAGGCCCAGCTTGGCCAGGCCCTGGGCCAGGATGGCGGTCAGCTGGTGCACGCGCTGGGCGATGGCGGTCAGGCCCTGGGGGCCGTGGTAGACGGCGTACATGCTGGCGATGTTGGCCAGCAGCACCTGGGCGGTGCAGATGTTGCTGGTGGCCTTCTCGCGGCGGATGTGTTGCTCGCGGGTCTGCATGGCCAGGCGCAGGGCCGGCTTGCCGAAGCGGTCGACCGAGACGCCGACCAGGCGCCCGGGCATGTCGCGCTTGAAGCTGTCGCGGGTGGCGAAGTAGGCCGCGTGGGGGCCGCCGAAGCCCAGCGGCACGCCGAAGCGCTGGGCGCTGCCGATGGCCAGGTCGGCGCCGAATTCGCCGGGGGCGGTCAGCAGGCACAGCGCCAGCAGGTCGGCGGCCACGGCGACCAGGGCGCCGGCGCCATGCAGGCGTTCGACCAGTTCGCGGTAGTCGAAGATGTCGCCGTTGCTGGCCGGGTACTGCAGCAGGGCGCCGAAGTAGGCGCTGGCGTCGTCGATGGCGCGCTCGTCACCGACCACCACCTCGATGCCTAAGGGCTCGGCACGGGTGCGCAGCACGTCGAGGGTCTGCGGGTGGCAATGCTGGGAGGCGAAGAAGGCGTTGCTGGCCTTGTTCTTCGACAGGCGCTTGCAGAAGGTCATGGCCTCGGCGGCGGCGGTGGCTTCGTCGAGCAGCGAGGCGTTGGCGATCGGCAGGCCGGTGAGGTCGCTGATCAGGGTCTGGAAGTTCAGCAGCGCCTCCAGGCGGCCCTGGGAGATTTCCGGCTGGTAGGGCGTGTAGGCGGTGTACCAGGCCGGGTTTTCCAGGAGGTTGCGCAGGATCGGGCTCGGCGTGTGGGTGCCGTAGTAGCCCTGACCGATGTAGGTCCTGAACTGCAGGTTCTTGCCGGCGATGGCCTTGAGCTTGGCCAGGGCGTCGGCTTCGGAAAGACCTGGGGTCTGGCCGAGCACGCTGGTGCCCTTGATGCTCTCGGGGATCACGCTGGCGGTCAGGGCGTCCAGGGAATCGAAGCCGAGGGTCGCCAGCATGGCGGCGATGTCGCCCTCGCGCGGGCCGATGTGGCGGGCGATGAATTCGTTCTGGGTGGTCAGGCGGGTCATGGGGCGTCCTCAGGCGTGGGCGTTCAGCAGGCGTTCATAGGCGGCCTGGTCGAGCAGGGCGGCGACGGCACTGGCGTCGGCCGGGCGGAAGCGGAAGAACCAGCCCTGGCCGAGCGGGTCCTGGTTGACCAGCTCCGGGCTGGCTTCCAGGGCGGCGTTGACCTCGACCACCTCGCCCTGCAGTGGCATGGCGATGTTGCTGGCGGCCTTGACCGATTCGAGCACCGCCACCTCTTCACCGGCGGCGTAGCCCTGCAGTTGCGGCAGCTGCACGAAGACCACGTCGCCCAGGGCGTCCTGGGCGTAGGCGGTGATGCCGACGGTCACCAGGCCATCGGCCTCCGGACGCAGCCATTCGTGCTCGGCGGTGAATCGCAACTCGCTCATCTGAACTCCTCAAGTGGTCGGTTCGCCCGTTCTGTCGCGGGTCTGATCGGTAATGCGCGACCAGCATGCAAATATGCTGCCTGCAATTAAATAGTCGTTAAATATCAATTAGATAAGCGATATTAATGGCGCCCATCAAGAAGTTGCATGTATTGAATTCGATACGATCTGTGGGGTGCCACGCCATGAGGCGGCGATGGTGTCGCGAATGTCGCCCCTGGATAGGTCGAAGTCGCTTTCGTTCGGTTATCGATACGCTGTATCGGAATGGTTACAGGTGGGGCGGCGCGGCTGCGCTCAGTTCATCAGGCCTTCCAGGGCGCCGGCCAGGCGTGCGACCAGGCGCCGGCGCCAGAGCGGGCTTTTGGGGTCGGCCAGGATCCGGTCCTCCAGACCGAAGCTGGCGACCAGGGCGCGGTAGCCGAGCCAGCGCCAGGGCTCGCTTTCCCAGCGGCGCAGGTCAGCCAGGCGTTGTCGGCCAAGGACCCAGGGTTGCTCGATGAGCGGGCCGCGGTGGCCGAGGATCAGCTCGGCCAGGGTGCGACCGCCCAGGTTGCTGGCACCGACCCCTTCGCCGCCATAGCCGCCGGCCAAAGCGATGCGGTTTTCCTCATCGAGCAGCATGTGCGGGCGAAAGGCCCGGGGCATGGCCAGGTTGCCGCCCCAGGCGTGGCTGATCTGCAGATCGCGCAGCTCGCCAAACAGTTCGCCGATCAGGCGCCGACGCAAGGCCAGTTCGCCCTGGTTGAGGCTGAAGTCGCGCCGTGGGCGGCCGCCGAAGCGGTAGCCGCCGCGGGCCCCGAACACCAGGCGGTCGTCGGCGCTGCGCTGACCGTAGGTCACCTGACGGCTGAAGTCGCTGAAGGCCTGGCCCCGCTCCAGGCCGATGCGCGCCCACTGCTCGCGGCTCAGGGGCGCGCTGGCGACCAGCAGGCTCTGCACCGGCAGCTGATAGCGGCTCAGCCGCCCGCCGGCGATGCGCGGCAGGTCGCAGGCCAGGCCCTCGACCGCCGGCACCACCCAGTCGCAGTACACTACGCCGCCGGCGGTGTGCAGCAAGCCCGGTTGCCAGTCGATCACCCGGCTGCCCTCGAACAGGCGCACGCCCAGGCGCTCCACCGCCAGGGCCAGGCCGCGCACCAGCTTGGCCGGCTGCAGGGTGGCGCAGTGCGGGCTGTAGACCGCGCCCAGGGCGCCGTCGATACGCAGCTGCTGCGCGAGTTCGGGCGCATCCAGCCAGCGGTAGTCGGCCTCGCTCAGGCCCTCGCGATAGCGCTCGGCGAGCCAGTGACGCAGGCGCGCGGCCTGCTCCGGGTAGCGCGCCGCGCAGTAGAGCACGCCGCCCTTGCGGTAGTCGCAGGCGATGGCTTCGCGTTCGAGCACCTGGGCGACCTCGTCGGGAATCTGCTGCAGCAGGGCGTAGGCGGCGCGCCGGCGCTCGGGTTTCAGGCCGGCCAGCAGGCGTTCCTCGCCGAGCAGGTTTCCCAGCAGCCAGCCGCCGTTGCGCCCGGCGGCCCCCCAGCCGGCCGATTCGGCCTCGAGGATCACCACCCGCAGCCGCGGGGGCATGCGCTTGAGGTAGTAGGCGGTCCAGAGGCCGCCGAGGCCGGCGCCGATGATGGCCACCTCGGCATGCTCGCAGCCCTGCAGCGGCGGGCGTGGCGGCGCCGGCTGCTCACTCAGCTGATCCAGCCACAGGCTGGTGCTCCGGGCTCCGCTCAATGCAGCGCCGGCGTGGCGCTCAGGCGGCGCAGGCGCTCGCCGAGCTGCAGTCGCTGTGCCGGGTCGTCGCTGAGCAGCAGGGCGCGCTGCAGGTCGAAGCGCTCACCCTGGGGGCAGCCGAGACGCTGGTAGAGCTCGGCGCGCAGCAGGTGGTCGGCGGCGCTGGGGTCGCCCAGTTGCAACACCCGCTCGGCGTCGCGCAGCGCGGCGCTGTCGTCCTCGACCAGGCGGTGCAGGCGGCACAGCTCGCGCGACAGCCGTTGCAACAGACCGCGCGCCTCGGCGGGGCGGAAATGCGCGGCGCTGAGCTCGGTGTCGCCGCTGCCGTGCTGCCTGAGCAGTTCGCGGCAATCGCGCGGATACAGGCGCCGGCCAGTGCCCGGATCGAGCAGGTGGTCGGCGCC
>JBFHKK010000097.1:0-7883 GCA_041595475.1 Pseudomonas sp.
CGCGGCGAGATCGCCTGCCGGGTGCTGCGCAGCGTGCACGCCCTGGGTTACCGCAGCGTGGCGGTGTACAGCGCCGCCGACGCCGACGCCCGCCACGTGCAGCTGGCCGACGAAGCGGTATGCATTGGCCCGGCGCCAGCGCAGCAGTCCTACCTGAGCATCGACGCCATCATCGCCGCCGCTGGCAGGACCGGCGCCGACGCCATCCACCCCGGCTATGGCTTTCTCTCGGAGAACGCCGCCTTCGCCCGCGCCTGCGAGCAGGCCGGTATCGTTTTCATTGGTCCGAGCGCCGCGGCCATCGAGCTGATGGGCAGCAAGCGCCTGGCCAAGCTGGCCATGCTGGACGCCGGGGTGCCCTGCATTCCCGGCTACGAAGGCGCCGAGCAGGACGACGCGACCCTGAGCCGCGAGGCCCAGCGCATCGGCTACCCGCTGATGGTCAAGGCCAGCGCCGGCGGCGGCGGCCGCGGCATGCGCCTGGTGCAGCACCCCGATGAGCTGCTGGCGCAGCTGCGTACCGCCCGCTCGGAGGCGCAGAACGCCTTCGGCAGTGGCGAGCTGATTCTCGAACGCGCGCTGATCCAGCCACGCCACGTGGAAATCCAGGTGTTCGGCGACCGCCACGGCAACCTGGTGCACCTCGGCGAGCGCGACTGCTCGGTGCAGCGCCGCCACCAGAAGGTCATCGAGGAGGCGCCCTGCCCGCTGATGACCCTGGAGTTGCGCCAGGCCATGGGCGAGGCCGCCATCAAGGCCGCGGCCTCGGTCGACTATGTCGGCGCCGGCACCGTGGAGTTCCTGCTCGATGCCAGTGGCGCCTTCTACTTCCTGGAGATGAACACCCGCCTGCAGGTGGAGCACCCGGTCACCGAGCTGGTCACCGGCCAGGACCTGGTCGCCTGGCAGCTGCGCGTCGCCGCGGGCCAGCCGCTGCCACTGGAACAGGCGCAGATCCAGCTGCACGGCCACGCCATGGAAGTGCGCCTGTATGCCGAGAATCCCGCCCAGGGTTTCCTGCCGCAGACCGGCCAGGTCCTGCGCTGGGAGCCCGCGCTCGGTGAAGGCATTCGCATCGACCATGGACTGGTCGAGGGCCAGGCCGTGACGCCCTTCTACGACCCCATGCTGGCCAAGATCATCGCCCACGGCGCCACCCGCGACGAGGCCCGGCGCAAGCTTCTGCGCGCGGTGGAAGACTGCGCGCTGCTGGGCGTCAACGGCAACCAGCGCTTCCTCGCCAACCTGCTGCGCCACCCGCAGTTCGCCGCCGGCAACGCCACCACCGCCTTTATCACCGAGCATTTCGCCGCCGACCCCAGCCTCGCCCCGCAGCCCCCCTGCCCCTGGGAGTTGGCCGGCGCCGCCGCCCTGCTCTACCAGGCCTCGGCGCTGGCCGCCGCTCACCAACCGGAGCTGGCGGGCTGGCACAACGCCGCCCGCACGTCCTGGCGCTATCTGCTCGAGCACGCCGAGCAATCTTTCGCGGTGGAACTGGAGGCGTTCGAGGCCGGCCCCCGGCCGCTGCTGCGCGCCCGCGTGGGCGAGACCCTCATGCAGCTGCGCCTGCACGGCGCCGATGGCCGCTGGGCGGTGTTCGAATTCGATGGGGTGCGCCGCCGCCTGGCCTATCACCGGCAAGGCCCGCGCATCTGGTTGCATGGCCACAACGGCAATCTGCAGCTCATGGATGTCAGCCAGCAACCGGTCAGCAGTGCCGCCGGCCCCGACTGCGCGACGGTCAAGGCGCCCATGGACGGCGCCATAGTCGAGGTGCTGGTAAAGGAAGGCGACAGGGTCGCCCGCGGCCAGTTGCTGCTGGTGCTGGAAGCCATGAAGATGGAGCATCCCCTCAAGGCCGGAATGGGCGGCGTCATCGCTCGGGTCCAGGCGCGCAACGGAGACCAGGTGCGCAGCCGACAAGTGCTGGTGGAAATCGACGCCGACTGACGGCGACAGGCGGCAAAATAATGGCGCCGGGAAAGTGGCAATTTGCCCTAAAGCCAGCGATCATTGCCCTGGTGTTGCACGCAGGATTCTCTATGCCCAGTCCCCACCAGACCACGGTTGGCAAAACCGCCCATCAGCTGGGCGAATCCTTCGCACGCCGCACCTTGCCGGCGATCGTCGCCCTGCTCTTTCTGACCCTGCTGGCCAGCGTCGCCATCCTCGTTCAGCTGGCCCGCAACCAGGATCAGCGCGCCCTGGAGCAAAGCCACTTCTTCGCCGACAAGGCTGTGCAAGCGCGCCAGCAGCAGATGCTGCGCCTGCTGATCGACAACGCCTTCTGGGGCGATGCCTACGAACACCTGAGCAACCGCGTGGACATCGCCTGGGCCTATGAAAGCCAGAACCTCGGCGCCCCCCTGTTCACGACCTTCGGTTACGAAGGCGTGCTGGTGGTCAACCCGGCCGGGCGCACCACCTATGCGGTGATCGACGGCCAGCTCAGCCAGCGTGATGCCCGCCAGTGGCTCCAGGGCGATCTGGATGGACTGATCGACCGGGCTCGCGAGGCGCTCGAGGACGACAGTGGTGCCTTGGGCCTGCTTGAGGTTGACGGTCAACCCGCGCTGGTCGCGGCCGCCGAGCTCAGCCCTGCCGGTGACCCCCGCGTCTCGGCCACCCCGGGGCCGGCCTCGGTGCTGCTGTTCGTCTACCTGCTCAGCGCGGAGAAACTGGCGGCACTGGGCCAGGATTACGCCCTGCCGAACCTGCGGGTGGCGGACGCGAGCAGCGCCTCGAATGCCCCGGCGCTGACCCTCGGCCATATCGAGGGCGCGCCTGTGATGCTCACCTGGGATCCGGAGCAACCGGGCCGGCACATGCTGCGCTGGGTCTTGCCGCTGATCGGCCTGGTGGCCTTGGTGCTGGCGGCCCTGACCTGGCAGGTGCTGCGCCATGCGCTGGTCGCCATCCGCCTGCTCGATGCCGGCTATGCGCGCCTGACCCAGCACCGCACCGAGCTCGCCGCCAGTGAGGCGCGCTTTCGCGACGTGGCCGAAGCCGCCTCGGACTGGTTCTGGGAAACCGATGCCACCCTGCGCCTGACCTATCTCTCCGAGCGCTTCGAAGAGGTCACCGGGCACCCGCCGAGCCGCTGGCTGGGCCAGCGCCTGGACCAGCTGCTGGAAACCGAGGGCCCTCCCCTGACCCTGGCCCTGGGTGATGGACGCAACACCCTCAAGTGTTGCTACACCGCCGCCAACGGCCACCCGCGCATCTGTCGCCTCACCGGCCGACGTATCCACTCGGCCGCGCTGGAGCCGAGCGGTTATCGCGGCAGCGCCAGCGACATCACCGAAGAAGCCAGCGCCCAGGCGCGCATCCAGTATCTGTCGCAACACGATCCGCTGACCGGACTGCCCAATCGCCACCAGTTGCATGAGTTCCTGGAGGGCAAGCTACGCCAGGCGCCGAGCCTGGAGCGGCCGGTGGTGATGCTGAGCATCGACCTCAACCGCTTCAAGCCGATCAACGACGCCTTCGGCCACGCCGCCGGCGACCGCATCCTTCACGAGGTGTCCGAGCGGCTGCGCAGTTGCATCCGTGACGAGGACCTGGTGGCCCGTCACGGCGGCGACGAATTCATCATGGTGCTTGGCGGCTGCCATACCGAGCAGGCCATCGAGCAGGTCTGTACGCGCCTGATCGAACGGATCGAACAGCCCTACCAGATCAATACCCATGAGGTCTATCTGGGCGCCAGCATCGGCATCAGTAGCGCCCCGACCGATGCCACCGAGGTCGAAGAGCTGTTGCGCTATGCCGACATCGCCCTCTATCAGGCCAAGGCCAGTGGTCGCAGCGGCTGGCGCTTCTATTCCCACGAGATGAACCAGCGCATCATCGAACGCCGCCAACTGGAGCAGGACCTGCGCCTGGCGCTGACGGTGGACGACCAGCTGCTGTTGCACTTTCAGCCGCGCTACCGGGTGCGCGACAATCGGATGATCGGTGCCGAAGCCCTGGTGCGCTGGAATCATCCGCAGCGCGGCATGATTCCCCCGGATCAGTTCATCGGTATCGCCGAGGAAACCGGGCTGATCGCCCAGCTCGGCGAGTGGGTCCTGCACAGCGCCTGTCAAGAGGCCAGCCGCTGGAGCGAGTCGCTGCTGGTCTCGGTCAACCTGTCGCCCCTGCAATTTCGTCGCAACGATCTGGCCGATCTGATCCAGGCCGCGTTGACGCAAAGCGGGCTGCCGGCCGAGCGTCTGGAACTGGAGATCACCGAGAGCGTGATGATCGACGATGCCCAGGGTGCCCTGGTGACACTGCTGCGGCTCAAGGCCCTCGGCCTGCGGCTGTCCATGGACGATTTCGGCACCGGCTATTCCTCGCTCAGCTACCTGAGCAACTACCCCTTCGACGCCCTGAAGATCGATCGCAGCTTTATCGCCAACCTCGCTCAGTCGCCTGACCGCCGCGCCATCGTTCAGGCCATCATCGGCCTGGGCCGGGCCCTGTCGATGTGCGTGACCGCCGAAGGGGTGGAGACGGCCGAGCAACTGGAACTGCTGCGCCAGGACGGCTGCGACGAGGCCCAGGGTTACCTGCTGGCCCGCCCGCTGCCCGTCGCCGCCTTGCACGACCTAATGCAGGTAGCGCTGGCCGGCTAGCGCCTGACCTCGAACTTCAATTCCACCCCGTCGACCGACTTCAGGGCATCGGCCTCAGCCTCGTCGGTGATCAGCCGACCACTGAGCGAGACCGGCTCGGAGTCCTTGTCCGGCGCCTCGAACAGCGGCGGTAGCAGGGGAGCGGGTGTGCTTTCGCCATCGCGCTCGACGCTATTGAGGCGCTCGACCAGACTCGGCGGCAGACTCAGATCCAGGGCGGCAGCTTGGTTGTCGTCTTCATGGCTGGCAGCCGGCTGCCCCCTGCTCGCGGCCTTCGCCGGCTGAGGCGCCTTGCCGGCGTCTCGGGACTCGGGCGCAGGAGTCACCTGCGCCGGCTCGGCGGCTGGCTTCGCTTCGAACCGCGGCGGCACGACTTCAGGCGCAGAAGACGGCGTGACAGGCAGCGCCTGGGTGGGGGGCTGCACCTTCGCCGGCTCGATCTCCGGATCGCAGGCGGCCAATAGCGGCAGCAACAACAGAGGCCAACAACTTACACGCATGGGTATCCCGGGCGGAGCGGATTCAGGCCATTATGCTGACCTGCCCGACCGCCGCTGACAACCCGCAATGCGCGCTGCTTGGCCGATGCTCGCCCCTAAACCAAGCCCGCCACGGCCGTCCCTCACCTCGTGTTGATCGGCACCTTGGCTCAGCTGCGGCTCGGAAACTCCTGGCACAACTGGCTGGCCAGCAAGCCCAGCGTGATCAGGGCGCGTTCGGCCTCGCGGTTCCAGGGAATGCCGCAATTGAGGCGAATACAGTGGTTGAACTGCTCGGTATTGCTGAAGATCAGCCCGGGCGCGATGCTGACGCCCTGCTGCAGCGCGCGCAGGTGCAAGTCCTGGGTATTGACCCTCACCGGCAGGCTGATCCACAGGATAAAGCCGCCGTTGGGCCGGGTGATCTGGGTCCCCTCGGGAAAGTGCTGCTGCACGGCGAGTTGGAAGGCACTGAGGTTCTTGCGGTACTCCTGACGGATATGCCGCAGATGGCGATCGTAACCGCCATTCTCCAGATAGGCCGCCACCGCCATCTGCGTCACGCTGCAGGCCGAATGGGTGGTGAAGGTCTGCAGGCGCTCCACTTCATGCTGGTAGCGACCGGCGATGAGCCAGCCGATGCGCACACCCGGCGAAAGGGTCTTGGAAAAGCTCGAGCAATACAGCACTCGCCCTTCGCGATCGTTGGCCTTCAGTGCCTTGCTCGGCCCCTGCTCAAACATCAGCTCGCCGTAGATATCGTCCTCGACGATCTGAATGTCGAAGTCCCCGGCCAGGCGCAGCAACTGCTTCTGCCGCTCGTCCGGGATGGTGCCGCCGAGCGGATTGCTCAGCCGCGCGGTCAGCACCAGGGCCTTGATCGGCCACTGGCTGGCCGCCAGTTGCAGCGCCTCAAGGCTGATCCCGCTGGTCGGGTCGCTGGGAATCTCGATGACCTTCAGGCCCAGCAGATCGGCCAGTTGCAGGAGACCGTAATAAGTCGGCGACTCCGCGGCGATCAGGTCACCGGGGCGGGTCAGCACCCGCAGCGACATCTGCAGGGCGTCGACGCAGCCATGGGTGATCACCACTTCGGCGGGATCGACCACCACCCCGGCATCGCGCATGCGGATCGCCACCTGCCGGCGCAGCGGCTCGAAGCCCGGGCTGAACATGTAACTGAAGGCCCGCGGGCTCTGAAAGCGGGTGACCTTGGCCAGTTGCTGGTGCAGCGCCCGAACCGGCAGGTAGTCGACATGGGGCACCGCCGCGCCGAGGGGAAACACGCCCTCGCGGCGCGATTCGCTGAGCACCTGGTTGATGATGCTGCTGCGCGTGACCAGGCTGGGCCGCTCGACCCGGGCGATGTCCGGCGTGGGCGCGGTGAGCGCCGGGGTCTGATGCACATAGAAGCCCGACTGGGGTCGGGCCTTGATCAGGCCCTGATCCTCCAGGTTGGCATAGGCCTGCAGCACAGTGGCGTGGCTGACATTGAGCTGGGCGCTCATCTTGCGCACCGAGGGCACCCGCTCGCCCGGCTGATAGACGCCGCGACGAATATCCTCGGCCAGTTGCTGGGCGATGCGTTGGTAGAGCAACAGATTGGTCATGGGGGCGCGCCTGCGATACTGAACCATAACAGTAAAGCAGAGCACCCGAATGCAACCGGTACAGATTCAAGGATTGTCGCCGATACAGTGGCGAACCATTCGCGTGATCGGTGCACCGGCCAGCGCGCTCAGCCCCTTGACGGTCGCAAGCAATCCCTTGGCTATAGTTCGTTGATCGCCGCCCAGTCATACGAGCCCGCCATGCCGCATCCCGCCAACATCGTCTTTCGTGCCTATCTGAGGATCATTCACAGCCTGGCCTTTTATCCGACCCTGATCTCCCTGACTTTTTTGCTGCTGTGCCTGTTCAATATCGCCATCGAGTACGAGCCCTGGCTGATGAGCCTAAAGGCCCACCTGGATATCGGCCTGGTACGCAATGCCGACAACGCCCGGCTGATCCTCGGGACCCTGGTGGGCGGCGTCATGTCCTTGATGGTGTTCAGTTTCTCGATGGTCATGGTTGTGCTCAACAACGCTGCGGCTTCGCTTTCACCGCGCGTGGTGCCAGGACTGATCAGCAGCAAGGGGCATCAAAAGACGCTGGGCTTCTACCTAGGCACCATCCTCTACGCGCTCTTGCTTATCACCACCATCGAACAGAACGGCGCTGAGCAGGTACCCAGCCTTGGCGTACTCGTCACGCTGGGCCTGGGAATCGCCTGCCTCGGTCTCTTCGTCGACTTCATTCGCTCGATTTCCCAGTCCATACAGGTCGAGCACATTCTCAACAACCTCTACAGCACCACGTTGGAAAAACTGGCGAGTTGTGCAAACAGGGTATTTAACTGCAGCGAGCCTCCCATCTGGCCGGTGGATGAGCAGTGGGTCGAGATCGGTGCCCGCCGCAGCGGTTATTTCAAGGAACTCAATGTCGAAACCCTGAACGAGTTGCTGGTCGAGAATGACCTGCGCATGGCCGTGTTGATCCACCGGGGATTCTTCGTCATGGCAGGACACCCGCTGTTTGAGCTGAACCGTGCCGTCGATGAGGACCTCAAGGACAAGCTGCTCGACTGCTTCGATTTCTTTGTCGAGCAATACGCCAGCTCCCATTACGTTTTCGGCTGCAAGCATATTTCCGAGATTGCCGTGAAGGCCCTGAGTCCTGGGATCAACGATCCGGGTACCGCCATTACCGCGATCGACATGCTCAGCGTGCTGTTCAGCAAGCG
>JBFHKK010000098.1:0-7863 GCA_041595475.1 Pseudomonas sp.
CCGTGGCCGATGCCGATGCGCGCCTCGGGCACCAGTTCGGCCAGCTCGGCGGCGCACTTCTCGATGGTCTTGACATCGTTGTGCAGGTAGTAAACCTGACCGCCGCGCAGCAGCTCACGCAGCAGCGCCTCCTTGATGGTCGGGTTGTTCTGCTCCATGACGAAGGTGCGCACCGACAGCCGACGGGCCGGCGGGGTGGCGATGATCGACAGGTCGCGCATGCCCGAGACCGCCATGTTCAGGGTGCGTGGGATCGGCGTGGCGGTCAGGGTGAGGATGTCCACCTCGCTGCGCAGGGCCTTGAGCTGTTCCTTCTGGCGCACGCCGAAGCGGTGTTCCTCATCGATGATCACCAGGCCCAGATTGTTAAATTTCACGTCGTCCTGCAGCAGCTTGTGGGTGCCGATGACGATGTCGACCTTGCCCTCGCTCAGCTGCTGCATGGCGCTGGCGACTTCCTTGGCGCTCTTGAAGCGGCTCATCACCTCGACCTTCACCGGCCAGTCGGCGAAACGGTCGCGGAAACTGTTGTAGTGCTGCTGGGCGAGCAGGGTGGTGGGCACCAGCACCGCCACCTGCTTGCCGCTGTGCACGGCGATGAAGGCGGCACGCATGGCCACCTCGGTCTTGCCGAAGCCGACATCGCCGCAGACCAGGCGATCCATCGGCTTGGCCGCCAGCATGTCGGCCCGTACCGCGTCTATGGCGGCCTGCTGATCCGGGGTTTCCTCGAAGGGAAAGCCGGCGCTGAAGGTTTCGTAGTCGGCCTTCGGATCGCTGAAGGCGAAGCCCTCGCGGGCCGCGCGGCGGGCGTAGATGTCGAGCAGTTCCGCGGCGACGTCGCGCACCTGCTCGGCGGCCTTGCGCTTGGCCTTCTGCCAGGTTTCCGAGCCCAGCCGGTGCAGCGGCGCCAGGGCGTCGTCGCTGCCGGTGTAGCGGGCGATCAGGTGCAGGCTGGCCACCGGCACGTAGAGCTTGGCCTCCTCGGCGTACTGCAGGGCGAGGAATTCGGCGTTCTGGCCGTCGATCTCCAGGGTGACCAGGCCCTGGTAGCGCCCCACGCCGTGATCGATATGCACCACCGGTGCGCCTTCGCGCAGTTCGGTGAGGTTCTTGATGACATTCTCGCCACCGTCGCGGGCCTTCTCGCGGCGGCGGCGCTGCATCACCCGCTGGCCGAACAGCGGGCTCTCGGCAACCAGGGCCAGGTCATCGAGCAGCAGGCCCTCGTCCAGCGGCGCGATGCAGATGCCCAGGCGCTGATCGCCGGCGACGAAGGCGGGCCAGCCGTCGAAGGTCGGCGGCTTGAGCTTGAGCCGGGCGAGCAGTTCCAGCAGCACCTCACGGCGTCCCGCCGATTCGGCGCAGAACAGCACCCGGCCGGGGTGCTCCTCGATGAAGCGGCGTAGCGCCGCCAGGGGTTCGTTGGCCTTGGCCTGGATCGCCAGGTCCGGCAGCGGCCGCGCCTCGAAGCGCTGGCGGCCGACGCCGGGCTCGACGTCGTCCGGGCCGATCACCACCCGCGGCCAGTCTTTCAGGCGGGCGAAACAGTCTTCCACCGGCAGGAAGATCTCGGCCGGCGGCAGCAGCGGGCGCTCGGGGTCGACGCGACGTTCCTCGTAGCGGTTGCGTGCATCCGACCAGAAGTGCTCGGCGGCCTTCTCCACCCCCGGCAGGGAGAACACCTGGGTGTCACCCGGCAGGTAGTCGAAGAGGGTGGCAGTCTGTTCGAAGAACAGCGGCAGGTAGTATTCGATGCCGGCCGGGGTGATGCCGCTGGCCAGGTCCTGGTAGATCGGGCAGCGGCGGAAATCCACGTCGAAGCGCTCGCGAAAGCGTCCGCGAAAATCGCTGACGGCCTTCTTCTCCAGGGGGAACTCGCGCGCCGGCAACAGCTTGATCGACTCGACCTTGTCGATCGAGCGCTGGGTCTCCGGATCGAAGGTGCGCAGGGTCTCGATCTCGTCGTCGAACAGGTCGATGCGGTAGGGCAGCTCGCTGCCCATCGGGAACAGGTCGATCAGGGCGCCGCGCACGGCGAACTCGCCGTGCTCGTAGACGGTGTCGACGCAGCGGTAGCCGGCCGCCTCCAGGCGCAGGCGCATCTCCTCGACGTCGAGCTTCTGGCCCACATCCAGCACCAGGCTGCTGCCCAGCAGGAAGCGCAGAGGGGCCAGTCGGTGCAGGGCGGTGGCGATCGGCACCACCAGCACCCCGTGCTTGAGTTCGGGCAGGCGATAGAGCGCGGCGATGCGCTGGGAAATGATGTCCTGGTGCGGCGAGAACAGGTCGTAAGGCAGGGTTTCCCAGTCGGGAAAGTGCAGCACCGGCAGGCCCGGGGCGAAGAAGCTCAGCTCCTGCTGCAGACGCTCGGCGCTCTGGCTGTCGGCGGTCAGCAACAGGGTGAAGCGTTGCGCGGCGCTGGCGGCCTCGGCGATCGCCAGGCTCAGGGCGGCGCCGGGCAGGTTGCCCCAGTGCTGTTTGCCGGCGGTGGCCGACAGGGGTGGCAGACGCAGTACGGACGCGGTCGGTAAGGACACGGGCAGCTCGCGGTCGTGAACAGGGTCGGCGATTGTAGCGGGCGAGGGCGGTGGCTGTCAGGGGCGACAGGCGCGCATTGCTCCTGCTGGCGCGGCTCGTCATAATGTAGCCCCTTTTTTCAGCCCCTACATGTGGAAGGTACTGCCCGTGACCCAGAAGCCCGACCAGTGTCTTGGTGAGTGGATCGATCGAGAAGCCCTTGCGGAAGCCATGATTCCGATGATTGGCCAGCTCTACCGCAACAACAACGTGGTCACCTCGATCTACGGCCGTAGCCTGATCAACCGTTCGGTCATCCAGATTCTCAAGGCGCACCGTTACGCCCGTCACCGTCTGGACGGCGATGCCGCCCTGTCGGTGCATGACACCTATCCGATGCTCAAGACCATGAGCGAGCTCAAGCTGGGCGCCGCCTCCGTCGACCTCGGCCGGATGATGGCCAAGTTCCTCAAGGAGGCCAATGGCCGCAGCATCGAGCAGTTCGTGCGCGACGAACTGAGCCCGGTGAGCGGGCAGCAGAACGCCGTGGCGCGCAAGGGCACCGATGTGGTGCTCTACGGTTTCGGTCGCATCGGTCGCCTGCTGGCGCGCATTCTGATCGAGAAGACCGGTGGCGGCGACGGCCTGCGCCTGCGCGCCATCGTCGTGCGCAAGGGCGCCGAGAACGATCTGGTCAAGCGCGCCAGCCTGCTGCGCCGCGACTCGGTGCATGGTCCCTTCGAAGGCACCATCACCATCGACGAGGAAAACAACACCCTGACCGCCAACGGCAACCTGATCCAGGTCATCTACTCCAACGATCCGACCTCGATCGACTACACCCAGTACGGCATCAAGGACGCACTGCTGGTCGACAACACCGGCAAGTGGCGCGATGCCGAAGGGCTGGGTCAGCACCTCAAGTGCCCGGGTATCGATCGGGTGGTACTCACCGCGCCAGGCAAGGGTGCGCTGAAGAACATCGTGCACGGCATCAACCACACCGACATCAGCGCCGACGACAAGATCATCTCCGCCGCCTCCTGCACCACCAACGCCATAGTACCGGTGCTCAAGGCGGTCAATGACAAGTACGGCATCGTCAACGGTCACGTGGAAACCGTGCATTCCTACACCAACGACCAGAACCTGATCGACAACTTCCACAAGGGCAGTCGCCGCGGCCGCAGCGCCGCCCTGAACATGGTCATCACCGAGACCGGCGCCGCCACCGCCGCGGCCAAGGCGCTGCCGGTGCTCAAGGGCAAGCTGACCGGCAACGCCATTCGGGTGCCGACGCCGAATGTGTCCATGGCCATCCTCAACCTCAATCTCGAGCAGGCCACCAGCCGCGAAGAGATCAACGAGTACCTGCGCTACATGGCGCTGCACTCGGAGCTGCACAAGCAGATCGACTTCGTCAATTCGCAGGAAGTGGTGTCCACCGATTTCGTCGGCTCGCGTCACGCCGGTGTAGTGGATGCCGAGGCGACCATCGCCAACGACAACCGCGTCGTCCTCTATGTCTGGTACGACAACGAGTTCGGCTACAGCTGCCAGGTGGTGCGGGTGATGGAAGACATGGTCGGGGTCAACCCGCCTGCATTCCCGAGCTAGGCATCGGCGGCAACAGCAGAACGGGGGCTCTTAGCCCCCGTTTTTTTGTCTGGTCGTTTTGCCAATCAGTCGGCCAGCAGGCTTTCGCGCAAGTCCTCGGACAGGCCCTTGGGCGCCAGCCAGATACCCAGGTAGGCGCTGGCCAATTCGCGGTTGGTGCTGGAATAGGCGAGTTGGCCATTGCGCTCCAGGCTCAGGCCGCTGTGCGGGCTGTAGTTGAGGGCATAGCGATCGCCCGGGCGGATGTCGCGAAATTGCGCGTGCAGCGCATTCAGCTCGGGGTTCAGGCGCTCCAGCGAGTCCCGGCTGCGCTGGCGCTTGAGGGTGGTCCAGGCCGCCTCGATCACGTCGTCGCGGTCGATCTGGCGAAAGTAGTAGAGCTCCAGGCGTTTGCTGTGCTGGTCGGCGAGGGCGGCGGGCGGGCTGATCTGCGCCGGCGTGTAGAAGGCCGCCGCGTAGACGTCGGCCCAGAGATAGCGCAATACGCTCTGGTTCTGCAGTTGCAGTTCGGCCTGTTCGAGCTGGAAGCGCGGCGCAAAGTCCGCCTCGCGCAGGCGCTCGCTGGTGTTGGCCAGCAGCGGCGGGCTGAGCAGGAGCAGGGCGGCAAGTACGAGCAGTCTGGACATGGCGTCAACCGATCAGGCAAAGGTTCTATTTCACTGACTGTGATTTTCTCGTCAAGTTGCCCCTTGTTGCCTGCTGTTACGGAAAAGCCAAAAAAAGCAAGCGCTTGGGTGGTCAGTCAGTAGGCCGCTCTTTATAATCAAGCGGATTTTTTACCCGCGTCCGACACCTCCATTCGCGCACAAAACAGGCTTCGCGTGGATTCGGAAAAACGCTTCCCGGGTGTCGCCCGTATTCTAAAAAAAGCTTATAAATCAGTGGTTAGGCAAACCTATGATCAAGATAAAACATGGGCTTGATTTGCCCATAACAGGCGCGCCGGCGCAGCGTATCGAGGCCGCCAGGCCGGTGCGCAGCGTCGCCGTCATAGGCTTCGATTATCACGGAATGAAGCCGACCATGGAGGTCAAGGTGGGCGACCGGGTCAAGCTCGGTCAGGTCCTGTTCTCCGACAAGAAGACGCCCGGCGTCACCTACACGGCGCCCGGCGCCGGTGTGATCAGCGCCATTCATCGCGGCGAGAAGCGCGTGTTGCAGTCGGTGGTGATCGACCTGGACGGCGACGAGCAGCTCAGCTTCGCCCAGTATCCGGTCGCCCAGCTGGGCAGCCTGGAACCCGCCCAGGTGCGCGAAAACCTGCAGCAGTCCGGCTTGTGGACGGCCTTGCGTACCCGCCCCTACAGCAAGGTGCCGGCGATCGATGCCGTGCCCAGCTCGATCTTCGTCACCGCTATCGACACCCATCCGCTGGCGGCCGATCCGGCCGTGGTGATCGGTGAATATGCAGGCGACTTCGAGAACGGTCTCAAGGTGTTGACCTGTCTGGCCAAGGTCTTCCTGTGCAAGGCCGAGGGCGTCAGCCTGCCCGGCGAGCAATTGGCCAAGGTCCAGTCCGCGGCCTTCGCTGGCCCGCATCCGGCCGGTCTGGCAGGCACTCATATTCATTTCCTCGATCCGGTCAGTGCCAGCAAGAGCGTCTGGTCGATCGGTTACCAGGACGTGATCGCCATCGGCAAGCTGTTCACCAGTGGCCAGTTGTGGGTCGAGCGCGTGGTCGCCCTGGCCGGCCCTGTGGTCGAGCAGCCGCGCCTGTTGCGCACCCGCCTGGGCGCGAGCCTTGAGGAGCTGACCGCAGGCGAACTGCAGCCCGGCTACAACCGGGTGATTTCCGGTTCGGTCTTCGGCGGGCGCACCGCCCAGGGCCCCTTCGCCTTCCTCGGTCGCTATCACACCCAGTTGTCCTGTCTGGCCGAAGGCAACGATCGCGAGATGCTGCACTACCTGCGCGCCGGGGTGAACAAGCATTCGGTGCTCAATATCTTCGTCTCCAAGCTGGCGGCGGCCAAGCGCTTCGCCTTCTCCACCACCACCAACGGCAGCCCGCGGGCCATGGTGCCGGTGGGCAACTACGAGGAGGTGATGCCGCTCGACATACTGCCGACCCAGCTGCTGCGCTACCTGATCGTCGGTGACACCGAGATGGCCCAGAAACTCGGTTGCCTGGAGCTCGACGAAGAAGACCTGGCGCTGTGCACCTACGTCTGCGCCGGCAAATACGAATACGGCCCGATCCTGCGCGATAACCTCGCCCGTATCGAGAAGGAGGGTTAACCCATGGCTATCCGCGAGTTCCTCGACAAGATCGAGCACAACTTCGAGAAGGGCGGCAAGTACGAGAAGTGGTATGCCTTGTACGAAGCCATCGACACCTTCTTCTACCGCCCCGGCAGCGTGACCAAGACCACCGCCCATGTGCGCGACGGCATCGACCTCAAGCGCATGATGATCACCGTGTGGCTGTGCACCTTCCCCGCCATGTTCTTCGGCATGTGGAACGTCGGCTACCAGGCCAACACCATCCTCGCCGGCAATGCCGAACTGATGGCGGCCCAGGAGGGCTGGCGCATCGGCCTGATCCAGGCCTTTGCCGGCTTCGATCCGGGCAGCGTCTGGGACAACTTCATCCACGGCGCGGCCTATTTCCTGCCGATCTATCTCGTCACCTTCGTCGCCGGCGGCTTCTGGGAGGTGCTGTTCGCCTCGATCCGCCGTCACGAGGTGAATGAAGGTTTCTTCGTCACCTCGGTGCTGTACGCCCTGATCTGCCCGCCGGACCTTCCGCTGTGGCAGGCGGCGCTGGGCATCAGCTTCGGCGTGGTGATCGGCAAGGAGGTCTTCGGCGGTACCGGCAAGAACTTCCTCAATCCGGCCCTGACCGGGCGTGCCTTCCTCTACTTCGCCTACCCGGCGCAGCTGTCGGGCGATGCGGTCTGGACGGCGGTCGATGGCTACACCGGCGCGACCTCGCTCGCGCTCGCCGCGGTGGGCGGTGTGGAGCAGATGGTGGCCGGTGGCATCACGTGGACGAGCGCCTTCCTCGGCACGATCCACGGCTCGATCGGCGAAACCAGCACGCTGGCCATCCTGATCGGCGGCGGCATCCTGCTGGTGATGAAGATCGCGGCCTGGCGCATCGTCGCCGGCGTGATGCTCGGCATGATCGGGTTCAGCCTGCTGCTCAACGTCATCGGCTCGGACACCAATCCGATGTTCGCCGTGCCCTGGTACTGGCATCTGGTGATGGGTGGCTACGCATTCGGCATGATGTTCATGGCCACCGACCCGGTGTCGGCATCGATGACGGACACCGGCAAGTGGATTTTCGGTGCAGTGATCGGCGCCATGACCGTGCTGATCCGGGTGCTGAACCCTGCCTTCCCCGAAGGCATCATGCTTGCGATCCTGTTCGGCAACCTGACCGCGCCGCTGATCGACCATTTCGTGGTCGCGGCCAACATCAAGCGGAGGCTCGCGCGCAATGTCCACTAAGAAGGAATCGACGAATCGCACGCTAATGGTGGCGCTGGCCGTGAGTCTCGTCAGTTCGGTATTCGTCGCCGGCGCGGCCGTATCCTTGAAGCCGGTGCAGATCGAGAACCGACAGCTCGACAAGCAGCGCAGCGTCCTGGCCATCGCCGGCCTCGGAGAGGCCGGCATGTCCTCGCGCGAGGTCAAGGATCTGTTTGCCAGCCGCATCACCGCCAAGGTCGTGGACCTGGAAACGGGGGAGTTTTCCGACGCCCAGAACCCGGCCACCTTCGA
>JBFHKK010000099.1:0-7813 GCA_041595475.1 Pseudomonas sp.
GTCGACGGGGCGGCGTACTCCGTTTTCGGTGGTAAAGGCCAGGGAGCGGATGGCTTCCAATAGGGCGGTGTTGGCCAGCTCGGCTTCGTCCAGGGTCGGCGTGGCCCGTTCGGAAAAGAGGAAGCTGCCCAGGTCCGGCAGCCCCAGCGAGCCGGCCGCGACACCGCCGCCGGACAGGTAGAGGGCCTTGAAGCCGGCACGCTGGGCCAATAGCGCGTGGTTGGCGTTGATGGCGCCGATCACCTGCAGCGGCGACTCGATGGCGAGAGCCTGGCGAAAACGCTGGCCTGGGGAAAGCTGACTCATGACTCACCTCTGGGTTTGGCTGTCTTGGATTGCGCGTCCCGGCCCGTCTGGGCTTGGTAATGACGCTCGATATTGCGTTTGGAAGCGCCGATATGGCGGCGCATCAGCAGCTCGGCCAGCTCGCCGTCGCGCTCGGCGATGGCATCGAGAATTCGGTGATGCTCGGCGAAGGCCTGCTGCGGCCGACTGGGCGTGCTGGAGAACTGCAGGCGGTACATGCGCACCAACTGGTACAGCTCGCCGCAGAGCATCTGCACCAGGGTCTTGTTGCCGCTGCCCTGGATGATCCGGTAATGGAAGTCGAAGTCGCCTTCCTGCTGGTAGTAGCCACGCCCGGCCTTGAAGGCGGCGTCTTGCTCATGCAGCTCGAGCACCCGGCGCAACTCGTCGATCTCGCTCGCGCTCATGCGCTCGGCGGCCAGGCGGCAGGCCATGCCCTCGAGCGATTCGCGAATCTCGTAGAGTTCGATCAGCTCGGCCTGATTCAGCGACACCACCCGCGCGCCCACATGGGGCACCCGCACCAGCAACCTCTGCCCTTCCAGGCGATGGATGGCCTCGCGCAGCGGGCCGCGGCTGATGCCGTAGGTGCGCGCCAGTTCGGGCTCGGAGATCTTGCTGCCCGGAGCGATCTCGCCTTTGACGATGGCCGCCTGGATGCGCCTGAACACATGCTCGGAGAGGGTTTCCGAATCGGCCTGCGCAGAGGGGTGCAGCGAATTGATCTCGGGCATTATTGTCGACAATGATCATCTGATAACGGCTAAAATCTAGACATATAAGCCAATCAAGTCAAACATAAACCGCACACTGTCGACACTCATGCCACACCCTCTCCGCCGACTTTCCTCTCACACAGCCTGCAAAATCGCCCATAAGCGCCTGTCCGCACAGAAAATAGCCATGGTAGAATGCGCGGCGTTTTTGCCCCGCCCCTGTCGCCCGGTGCACGCCTGCTAGACTGCAGGCCAGCCGCTTGGGCTTGCAGGCAGCGCCGATCTGTTTCCATTGCTTCCATTTCTTGGCTTCACTTAACAGGACTTATGAGACTCAAGCCCTTTACCCTGTTGCTTTGCCTGCTTGTTTTTTCGCCAACCCTGAGTCTCGCCGCGGAGAAGACCATCTACGGCCTCAACGAATACACCAAGCTGCTCGACCTGGACCTGCAGGTCGCGGCGAAACTGGACACCGGCGCCAAGACCGCGTCGCTCAGCGCGCGCGACATCAAGCGCTTCAAGCGCGACGGCAAACCCTGGGTGCGCTTCTATCTGGCCATCGACGATGCCCATGAGCACCCGATCGAGCGGCCCCTGGCGCGCATCAGCAAGATCAAGCGGCGCGCCGGCGACTATGATCCGGATGAAGACAAGACCTACACCGCACGCCCGGTAATCGAAATGGATGTCTGCATGGGCCGGGCCCTGCGCACCATCGAAGTGAACCTGACCGACCGCAGCGCCTTCAATTTTCCCCTGCTGATCGGCGCCGAAGCCCTCAGGCGCTTCGGCGCATTGGTCGACCCTAACCTCAAGTACTCGGCCGGCAAACCCGGCTGTGCCCCCGACGCAACCCTTGGCGAGTAAATCCCATGCGTTCACTAACCCTGCACCTGAAAGTCCTGATCACGATCCTGGTCAGTCTGGGCGTCCTGATCACCGCCTACCAGATCTTCATCCTCGGCATCCCGGTGACCGAAGATGAGACCGATGATCTGTGGAACATCGACGCCAAGGTCGAGTTCCAGGCCAGCCCACGCGAGCCGGTCAAGCTGCAGATGTTCGTGCCGCCGCTCAAGCAGGACTATGTCAGCCTCAACGAGAGCTTCATCTCCAACAACTATGGGGTGAGCATCAACCGCGTCGACGGCAACCGCCAGGTCACCTGGTCGGCGCGCCGCGCCAACGGCAAGCAGACCCTTTACTACCGCCTGGTCCTGACCAAGCGCTACAGCGGCGAGCAAGCCAAGGCCAAGGGGCCGATCTTCCGCGACAGCCTGCCGGTGGAAGGCGCCGAGAAGATCGCCGCCGAGGCCCTGCTGGCACCCATCCGCCAGCACTCGGCGGACGTCGAAACCTTCATCAGCGAGACCATCAAACGGGTCAACAACCGCAACGACGACAACGTCAAACTGCTTCTGGGCGGCGACAACTCCACCGAAAGCAAGGCCAAGGTGATCGACCTGCTGCTTTCGATCGCCCATGTGCCCATGGAGCGGGTCAACACCATCCGCCTGGCCAGCGATATCGAGCAGAGCCCGGAACTCTGGCTGCGCAGCTTCAACGGCGAGCAATGGCTGTACTTCAACCCCAATTCCGGCGAACAGGGCCTGCCCGGCGACCGCCTGATCTGGTGGCTCGGCGATGCCGAGCTGGTCAAGCTTGAAGGCGGCAAGAAGGCCCAGGTCAGCTTCACCCTGAGCAACAGCGAGATCAACGCCATCCGCCTGGCGAAGATGACCGACGAGCGCACCGATGCCGACTTCCTCGGCTACTCGCTGTACGGCCTGCCGCTGTCGACCCAGCAGACCTTCCAGATCATGATGGTGATCCCGGTCGGCGTGCTGATCATCCTGATCCTGCGCAACCTCGGCGGCCTGCAGACCCTGGGGACCTTCACCCCGGTGCTGATCGCCCTGGCCTTCCGCGAGACCCAGATCGGCTTCGGCATCGTGCTGTTCACCATCATCACCGCCCTGGGCCTGTCGCTGCGCTCCTACCTCGAACACCTGAAGCTGCAGATGCTGCCCCGCCTGTCCGTGGTGCTGACCTTCGTGGTGGTGCTGATCGCGGTGATCAGCCTGTTCAGCCACAAGCTGGGCCTGGAACGCGGCCTGTCGGTGGCGCTGTTCCCCATGGTGATCCTGACCATGACCATCGAGCGCCTGTCGATCACCTGGGAAGAGCGCGGCGGCGGCCATGCCTTCAAGGTCGGGGTCGGCACCCTGATCGCCGCCAGCCTCTCCTACATGGTGATGAGCATTCCGCAACTGGTGTATTTCATCTTCACCTTCCCGGCGGTGCTGATGGTGCTGGTCGGCTTCATGCTGGCGATGGGTCGCTACCGCGGCTACCGCCTGACCGAGCTGTTCCGCTTCAAAGCCTTCGTGAAGGACTGAGCCATGTTAGGTCTCTGGAAAACCTGGCAGGCCCTCGAAGCCAAGGGCATCATGGGCATCAACAGGCGCAACGCGGACTACGTGCTGAAGTACAACAAGCGGCACCTGTACCCGATCGTCGACGACAAGATCATCACCAAGGAACGCGCCATCGCCGCCGGCATCAATGTGCCGCAGATGTACGGGGTGATCAGCACCGAGAAGGAAATCGACAACCTGCCGAAGATCATCGGCGGGCGCAGCGACTTCGTCATCAAGCCGGCCCAGGGCGCCGGCGGCGACGGCATCACGGTGATCGCCGATCGCTTCGAGGAGCGCTACAAGACGGTATCGGGCAAGATCATGACCCATGAGGAGATCGAGCATCAGATCTCCAACATTCTCACCGGTCTCTATTCGCTCGGTGGTCACCGCGACCGGGCGCTGATCGAGTACCGGGTCACCCCCGACCAGATCTTCAAGAGCATCAGCTACGAGGGCGTGCCGGATATCCGCATCATTGTGCTGATGGGCTATCCGGTGATGGCCATGCTGCGCCTGCCGACCCGCCAGTCCAACGGCAAGGCCAACCTGCATCAGGGCGCCATCGGCGTCGGTGTCGACCTGGCCACCGGCATCACCCTGCGCGGCACCTGGCTGAACAACAAGATCAGCAAGCACCCGGATACCACCAACGCGGTGGACGGCGTGCAGTTGCCGAACTGGAAGGGTTTCATGAACCTCGCAGCCAGCTGCTACGAACTCTGCGGCCTGGGCTACATCGGCGTGGACATGGTGCTGGATCAGGACAAGGGACCGCTGATTCTGGAGCTCAACGCCCGCCCGGGGCTGAACATCCAGATCGCCAACGACTGCGGCCTGACCCATCGTGCCCACGCCGTGGAAGCGCGCCTGGCCGAACTCAAGGGCAAGGGCGTGAGTGAAACCGCCGAGCAACGCGTGCACTTCTCCCAGGAGCTGTTCGGTCACGTGCCGGTCGCAGAAATCTGAGCACGCCCGCCGCCACCCCTGAAGCACAGGGGCTGGCGGCGTTCACATCAGGTCTTCGGGTATCATTGCCGGAGCCGCTTCCTTTCCCGGGCCGCGTCATGAAATTTGCCATCGCCCTGTTCTCACCGCCCTACTCGCCCGCTTCGCGCCGCGCCCTGCGTTTCGCCCAGGCGGCCATCGACGGCGGCCATGAGATCGTCCGCCTGTTCCTCTATCAGGATGGCGTGCACAGCGCCTCGAGCAACGTGGTCAGCGCCCAGGACGAGCAGGACATCGCCGCCCAGTGGCGCGACTTCGTTCAGGCCCAGGGCCTCGATGCCGTGGTCTGCATCGCCGCGGCCCTGCGCCGTGGCGTGCTGAATGCCGAGGAAGCGCAGCGCTATGGCCGCGCCGGGGCCAATCTGCACGAACCCTGGGCGCTCTCCGGGTTGGGCCAGTTGCATGAGGCGGCGCAGCTGGCCGATCGCCTCGTCTGCTTCGGAGGCCCCTAGCATGGCCAAGTCGCTGCTGCTCATCAGCCGCCAGCCGCCCTGGGCCGGCCCGGGCGCCCGCGAGGCCCTGGATATCGCCCTGGCCGGCGGCGCCTTCGACCTTCCGCTGGCCCTGCTGTTTCTCGATGACGGCGTCTTTCAGTTGCAGGCCGCGCAACGGCCCCAGGCGCTGCAGCAGAAGGATCTGTGCGCCAACCTGCAGGCACTGCCGCTGTTCGGTGTCGACGCCCTCTATGTCTCGGCGCGCAGCCTGGGCGAACGCGGCCTGGACGACCAGGCCCTGACACTGGCCGTCGAGGTGCTGGACGATGCCGGCCTGACGGCGCTGATCGAGCGCCATGACCTGGTGATGACCCTCTGATGGCGACCTTGCATGTGCTGACCCATTCTCCCTTCAGCGACAGTCGCCTGAGCAGCTGCCTGCGCCTGCTCGGCGAGGGCGACGGCCTGTTGCTCTGCGGCGAGGCGGTCTACGCCCTGCAGCCCGGCAGCGCCCCGCTGCAGGCCCTGGAGCTGATGCCCGAGGGCATTGCCCTGTTCGCCCTGCAGGAGGATCTCGACGCCCGCGGCCTGGCCTGCCCGGAACGGGCCCTGCCCGTCGACTATCCGGGCTTCGTCGAACTCAGCTGCCGCTACCAGAAGGTCAACTCCTGGCTATGAACGCCTTGCAGGTGGAAGGTCGCAGCATCGCCCTGGATCAGGACGGCTATCTGGTTGCGCTACAGGACTGGTCCGAGGCGGTGGCCGAGGCGCTGGCCGCGCAGGAGGCGATGCACCTGAGTGCCGAGCATTGGCAGATACTGCGCCTGGTGCGAGACTTCTATGCCGAGTTCCAGATCGCGCCGGCCAATCGCCCGCTGATCAAGTACGCCACACTCAAGCTGGGGCCCGACAAGGGCAGCAGCCTGCAGCTGAACCTGCTGTTCAAAGGCACTCCCGCCAAACTCGCCGCCAAGCTGGCCGGCCTGCCCAAACCGACGAACTGCCTATGAATCTCGTTGCTCCTCCCGAACACCCCTTCGCCCAGTTCGTGCGCATCCTCGGCAAGGGCAAGCGCGGCGCCCGCAACCTGACCCGCGAGGAAGCCCGCGAGGCCATGACCATGCTGCTCGATGGCCGGGTCGAAGACACCCAGCTGGGCGCCTTTCTGATGCTGCTGCGGCACAAGGAGGAAAGCGCCGAGGAAATGGCCGGCTTCGCCGAGGCCATCCGCGCGCGCCTGCGCACGCCCGAGATCGCCCTGGACCTGGACTGGCCCAGCTATGCCGGCAAGAAGCGTCATCTGCCCTGGTTCCTGCTGGCGGCCAAGGCCCTGGCCCAGAGCGGCGTGCGCATTCTCATGCACGGCGGCGGCGCCCACACCGCCGGGCGTCTGTACACTGAGCAATGTCTCGATCTGCTGGAGATCCCCGTCTGTCACGATTGGGATCAGGCCGCCGCGGCCCTCGACGCACAGAATCTGGCCTTCATACCCCTGGGCGCCTGGATGCCGCCGCTGCAGCGGATGATCGATCTGCGCAATACCCTGGGCCTGCGCTCGCCCATCCACTCGCTGGCGCGCATCATCAATCCACTGGGCGCCCGCTGCTGCCTGCAGAGCATCTTCCACCCCGGCTACCAGGCGGTCCACCGCCAGGCCAGTCAACTACTGGGCGACACCGCCCTGGTCATCAAGGGCGAAGGCGGCGAGATCGAAGCCAACCCGGATGCCGTCCATCATCTTTACGGCACCGCCGGCGGCGAGAACTGGGACGAGGATTGGCCGGCCCTCTCGCCCCAGCGCCACGTCAAGCCCGAGCGCCTGGAACCTGCGCACCTGCGAGCCTTCTGGCGCGGCGAGGTGGAGGACGACTATGGCCGCCTGGCCGTGATGGCGACCATGGCGGTCGCCCTGCGCGGCCTGGGCCTGAGCCGGGAGGAGGCCTTTACCCAGGCCCGGCAGCGTTGGGACGACCGACAGATAATCTGATTACTTGATCATAAGGCCCCGAGTATTGCGCCATTTGATCGATAGGATTTCGCTAGACTGAGGCTCCAGTTAGATTTTCGCGGAGCCGACCATGGGTTTGCTGATCGAGGGACGCTGGAGCGACCAGTGGTACGACACCGGCGAGGACGGCCGCTTCGAGCGCGAACAGGCGCAGAGACGTCACTGGATCAGCGCCGACGGCAGCCCCGGCCCCAGTGGCGAGGGCGGATTCGCCGCCGAGCCGGGGCGCTACCACCTCTATGTCTCGCTGGCCTGCCCCTGGGCCCATCGCACCCTGATCCTGCGCAAACTCAAGGGCCTGGAACAGCTGATCGAGGTGTCCGTGGTCAGCTGGCTGATGGGCGAGCAAGGCTGGACCTTCGATCGTCAGCGGGGCTCGACCGGCGATGCCCTGGATGATCTGGCGTTCCTGCATCAGCGCTACACCGCCGATGACCCCCGCTACAGCGGCCGGGTGACGGTGCCGCTGCTCTGGGACCGACAGCGCGGGCGCATCGTCAACAACGAATCGGCGGACATCATGCGCATGTTCAATTCCGCCTTCGACGCCCTCACCGGCAATACCCTGGACTTCTACCCCCCGCCACTGCAGGGCGAGATCGAGACCCTCAACGCGCGCATCTACCCCGCGGTGAACAACGGCGTCTACCGCGCCGGTTTCGCCACCACCCAGCAGGCCTACGAGGAGGCCTTCGGCGAACTCTTCGCCGAACTGGAGCGGTTGGAGACGCTGCTGGGCGAGCGCCGTTACCTGGCGGGCGAATACCTCAGCGAAGCCGATTGGCGCCTGTTCACCACCCTGATCCGCTTCGACGCCGTGTACCACGGCCACTTCAAATGCAACCTCAGGCGCATCGAGGACTATGCCAACCTGTCCCACTGGCTACGGGAGCTCTACCAGTGGCCGGGGATCGCCGAGAC
>JBFHKK010000100.1:0-7794 GCA_041595475.1 Pseudomonas sp.
ATCGAATACCTCAAGGTCCTGGGCAACCAGCCGCTGGAGGATCGACTCGAACGGATCAAGGCCAAGCCCTGGAACCCGGGCCCCGAATGCCAGGAGTGAAGCCGGATGCCCCACAGATCGCCCAATTGGTCGAAGCCGCGGCCGCTCAAATGACCACAGACCACGAGGAGCCGTTGGCATGCTGAAACGATTCTGGCTCTGGCTGGGGCGCCTGCTGGCCCGCGTTGCCCTGCTCCTGGCGCTGCTGGGGCTGGGCGGCTGGGCGATCGGCGCCCTCTACTACCACTGGACCTTCTCCGGCCCGGTGCCAAGCGACGAGCAGATTCCGCCCGGCGAGGCGGCTATGACCCAGGGCATCATCGAAGATGCCATCGCCATCGTCGAGCAACACCGCTCCAATACCCGGGTGATGCGCGACGCCCACGCCAAGGCGCACGGCTGCGTCAAGGCCGAGGTAACGGTGCTGAGTGATCTCGCTCCCGAACTCCGCCATGGTGTGCTGAGCCAGCCGGGCAAGACCTGGCAGGCCTGGATGCGCCTGTCCAACGGCAACGCCTACCCGCAATTCGACCAGATTCGCGATGCCCGCGGCATGGCCATCAAGCTGCTCGAGGTGCCCGGCGAGAAGCTGATGACAGGCGCCGCGCACCAGCAGGAACAGGACTTCGTGATGTTCAACCATCCGGTGTTCTTCGTCCGCGATGTGGCCGAGTACCGCAGCAACTTCGCCGCCCAGGCCCAGGGCCACAAGCTGCTGGCCTTCTTCCCCAGCCTGGATCCGCGCAGCTGGGAACTTCGCCATCTGCTGATCGCCCTCGAAACCCTCAGCTCCGCCCCGCCGAGTCCGCTCGCCAGCACCTACTTTTCGGTCACCCCGTTCAAGCTCGGCCCGCACAACATCAAATACCGGGTGATTCCGGCCCCGGAGAACTGCCCGGCCTACCAGCTGCCCGAGCCCAACACGCGCCTGCCGAACTTTTTGCGCAGCGCCCTCTATCGCCAGCTGTCGCTGGATCGGGTGCCCGCCTGCTTCGCCCTGCAGGTGCAACGCCAGAACCCCGAGCACTACATGCCGATCGAAGACCCCAGCGTCGAATGGGACGAGTCGATCTCGCCTTACGAGACGGTCGCAACCATCCGCCTGCCGGCCCAGGATTTCGACAGCCCCGAGCAGAACCTGTTCTGCGACAACCTGTCGTTCAATCCCTGGCATGCCTTGCCGGCGCACCGTCCCATCGGCGGCATCAATCGCCTGCGCAAGGCCGTCTACGAAGCCGTGAGCGTCTACCGCCACGAACGCAACGGGGTCACGCCAGGCAAATAGCGCCGGCTCGGTGTCCGAGTGTCGCGCCGCGCCTGCATTGGTTGAACCCGGGGTGAAACTGTTAAGATCGCCG
The DNA here is from genome assembly GCA_041595475.1 of Pseudomonas sp. Taxonomy (GTDB): domain Bacteria; phylum Pseudomonadota; class Gammaproteobacteria; order Pseudomonadales; family Pseudomonadaceae; genus Aquipseudomonas. The sequence continues at coordinate 1,398 of JBFHKK010000100.1, forward strand.
CCCGACAATGTCCAGGGCGCCGCGCCCGCCCTGCAGCGAGATCGATGACGTGGAACTCTTCAAAGAATTTACCTTCGAGGCCGCCCACCGGCTGCCCCATGTACCGGACGGCCACAAGTGCGGGCGACTGCACGGCCACTCCTTCCGCGTCGCGGTCTTCATCGAGGGCGAGGTCGACCCCTACACCGGCTGGATTCGCGATTTCGCCGAGATCAAGGCGATCTTCAGCCCGCTCTACGAGCAGCTCGATCACAACTATCTGAATGACATCGAGGGTCTGGAAAACCCCACCAGCGAGGTCATCGCCAAGTGGATCTGGACCAAGCTCAAGCCGCTGCTGCCGGAGCTGTCGCGCATCCGCATCCACGAAACCTGCACCAGCGGCTGCGAGTACCGCGGCGACTAGCGCCTCAATCGCGCTTGAAGGCCGCCTCCAGCGCATCGCCGAGCGTGCGCAGCACCTTGACCCGGGCAAAGCGCTTGTCGTTGGCCTCGACCAGGGTCCAGGGGGCGATCTCGGTGCTGGTGCGGTCGACCATGTCCTCCACCGCATCACGGTATAGCGGCCACTTCTCGCGGTTGCGCCAGTCCTCCTCGGTGATCTTGAAGCGCTTGAAGGGAATCTGCTCGCGGGCCTTGAAGCGCTCGAGCTGGGTGCCCTGATCGATCGCCAGCCAGAACTTGACCAGCACCACCCCCGCCTCGACCAGCTGCTCCTCGAAATCGTTGATCTCGCCATAGGCGCGCAGCCAGTCGGCCGGGCTGCACAGCTGCTCGACCCGTTCGACCAGCACCCGGCCGTACCAGGAACGGTCGAAGATGGTGAAGCCAGCGCGCGCCGGCACATGGCGCCAGAACCGCCACAGGTAGGGCTGGGCGCGCTCCTCCTCGGTCGGCGCGGCCACCGGCACTATGTGGTACTGGCGCGGGTCCAGGGCCCCGGTCACCCGGCGAATGGCACCGCCCTTGCCGGCCGCATCGTTGCCCTCGAACACGGCAATCAAGGCGTGGCGGCGCATGCGCTTGTCGCGCAACAGGCCCGCCAGGCGCGCCTGCTCGCTGGCCAGCTGGGTCTGGTAATCGTCCTTCTCCAGCGCCTGACTCAAGTCCAGGCTGTCGAGCAGGCCACGCCTGTCGAGACTGGCGATCAGCGGCGCGGCATGGGGCTGCGGCGGTTGCCGACCAGGCGTAACCTCGAGTGCCGCCTGCAGACCCTCGAGCAGGATGCGCCCCACGGTCAGGCTGCGATAGCACTCGTCCATCCCTTCCACCACGTACCAGGGCGCATTGTCGCGGCTGGTGCGGCGCAATACCCGTTCGCCGACCCGCACGAATTTGTCGTAGGTCTTGGATTGCTGCCAGTCCAGCGGGCTGATCCGCCAGCTGTGCAAGGGGTCGTCCTTGAGCGCCTTCAGGCGCGCCTTCATCTGCGCCTTGGACAGGTGGAACCAGAACTTGAAGATCAGGGCGCCCTCGTCGCAGAGCATCTGCTCCAGGCTCAGGGCGCGGCCGATGGCCTGGTCCAGCACCGCCTTGTTGATCCGCCCGCGCACCCGGCCCTGGATCATCTGGCTGTACCAGTTGCCGAAGAACACGCCGATCCGCCCCTTGGCCGGCAACCTGCGCCAGTAGCGCCAGGCCGGCGGACGGGCGCGTTCCTCGTCGCTCTGGGCATCGAAGGTGCTGACCTCGATCAGGCGCGGGTCCATCCATTCGTTAAGCAGCTTGACCGTCTCGCCCTTGCCGGCACCCTCGATGCCGTTGAGCAGGATGAGCACCGGAAAGCGCGCCTGCTGCCTCAGCTCGTACTGCGCCTCCAGCAACGCCTCGCGCAGCGCCGGCACCTGCGCCTCGTATTCCTCCGGGGCGATGGCGTGACCGATTTCCGCCGATTCGAACATGCAGGCCTCCTTCTTCCAGATGCCCACAGCCTAGCCGAGCAGCCGCGCGCTTGTCCGCCGCGGCGCTGCAGTGTCGCAGCCCCCTGGGCTAGAATGCGCGCCTGCGCAACCCGATGGCCGCCATGACCGACTCCCCCGCCCCGCCTCCCGAACACAGCCCGGCCCAGCTCGACTGGGACGCCAAGGGCCAGCCACTGTCGCGCCGCTACGGCGACATCTATTTCTCCCAGGACAACGGCCTGGGCGAGACCCGCTACGTGTTCCTGACCAACAACGACCTGGCCGCACGCTTCGCCGCCCTGGGCGAAGGCGAGCAGCTGGTGATCGGCGAAACCGGCTTCGGCACCGGGCTCAACTTCCTCTGCGCCTGGCAGCTGTTCGAGCAGCAGGCGCCTGCGAACGCCCGGCTGCACTTCGTCAGCGTCGAGAAGCATCCGCTGACCCTGGCCGACCTCGAGCGCGCCCTGGCCCTGTGGCCGGAACTGGCGCCTCTGGCCGAACAGCTGCTGGGCCAGTACCGCGCCCTGCACCCGGGCTTTCAGCGCCTGCTACTGGCCGATGGCCGCGTCGTTTTGACTTTGCTGATCGGCGATGCGCAGGAGCTGCTGGCGCAACTGGATGCGCGCGTCGACGCCTGGTTCCTCGACGGCTTCGCCCCGGCCAAGAACCCCGAGATGTGGACGCCCGAGCTGTTCGCCGAGGTGGCGCGGCTGTCCGCCCCCGGCGCCAGCTTGGGCACCTTCACCAGCGCCGGACGGGTGCGCCGCGGCCTGGCCGCCGTGGGCTTCGAGGTCCAGCGGATGCCGGGCCAGGGCAAGAAGTGGGAAGTACTCAAGGGGCGCTTCAGCGGCGCGCCCGCCGATACCGCCAAGCCCTGGTTCGCCCGCCCGTCGCGCCCGGCCGGCGAGCGCCAGGCCCTGGTGATCGGCGCCGGCCTGGCCGGCTGCGCCAGCGCCTACAGCCTGGCCGCGCGCGGTTGGCAGGTGACCCTGCTGGAACGCCACGGCGACATCGCCGAAGAAGCCTCGGGCAACCCCCAGGGCGTGCTCTACCTCAAGCTCTCGGCCCACGCCACCGCGCTGTCGCGCCTGGTGGTCGCCGGCTTCGGCCATACCCGCCGGATGCTCGAGCGCCTCGAGCGCGGCCGCGACTGGGACGCCTGCGGCGTGCTGCAGCTGGCCTTCGACGCCCGAGAAGCGCAGCGCCAGGCGCAATTGGCAGAGGTCTTTGCGAATGATCTGCTGATCCGCCTCGACCGCGCCGAGGCCCAGGCCAAGGCCGGTATCGCCCTGCCCGCCGGCGGGCTGTTCTTCCCCGATGCCGGCTGGGTGCATCCGCCGGCGCTGTGCCGCTGGCTGGCCGGCCAGCCGAATATCCGTCTGCTGCCGCACCGCGAGGCGCTGCAGCTGCGCCGCGACGGGGAGCGCTGGCAGGCCTTCAATGGCGAGGCGCTGCTGGCCAGCGCCCCGGTGGTGGTCTTGGCCGGGGCCGCCGAGATCAAGCGCTACCCCGCATGTGCCGAGCTGCCGCTCAAGCGCATTCGCGGCCAGATCAGCCGTCTGCCGGCGACCGCCGCCAGCGCCGCGCTCAAGACCGTGGTCTGTGCCGAGGGCTATGTCGCCCCGGCGCGCGAGGGCGAGCATTGCCTGGGCGCCAGCTTCGACTTCAAGAGCACGGATCTGACGCCCAGCAGCGCCGATCATGCCGGCAACCTGGAGATGCTGCAGGCGATTTCCGCCGATCTGGCCGAGCGCCTGCAGGCCACCAGGCTCGACCCGCAACAGTTGGCCGGGCGCGCCGCCTTTCGCTGCACCAGCCCCGACTACCTGCCCATCGTCGGCCCCCTGGCCGAGGCGGAGGCCTTTGCCGCTGCCTATGCCGTGCTGGGCAAGGACGCCCGTCAGGCGCCGGATGTGCCCTGCCCCTGGCTCGAGGGTTTGTACGTCAACAGCGGCCATGGGTCGCGCGGGCTGATCAGCGCGCCGCTGTCCGGCGAGTTGATCGCCGCCTGGCTCGATGGCGAGCCTTTGCCGCTGCCGCGGGCCGTAGCCGAGGCCTGCCACCCCAACCGCTTCGCCCTGCGCAAGCTGATCCGCAACCAGGCTTAGGCCGCCGACCCACGCCTCACTCCATATCGCCGCACAGCTCCGCCGCGCGCAACAGTGCGGCGGTGATGCTGAAGCGCTCCCAGTCGCTCAGTTCGGCGAAGCGCTGACGGAACTCCGGCGGCAACAGGCTGGGCGCCTGTTTGACCAGTTCACGGCCACGCTCGCTGAGCAGCAGCCACTGGCGGCGACGATCCTGATCATCGCGCTGGCGGTGCAGCAGCCCCCCCTCTTCCAGACGCTCGAGCATGCCCGAGAGGGTGGCCGCGCTCAGACTGACCTGCCCGCTCAACTCGCTGGCGGTCAGGCGCGGCTCGCTGGCCAGCACCTGCAGGATCATCAACTGCATGGGCGTCAGCCCGCCGAAGCGGGCCAGGCGCTTGGCATGCACCTCGCCGGCGTGCTGCAGGCGCCGCAGGGACTGGAAAATCGGCAGCTCGAACGCAATCAGAGAAGACATTTTAATTTCATCCAAAACTATTTTATCGGCCATATACGCCTTTTAATTCGGCTATTTGGTTTGACATAAAAGCATTATTTTGTTCTCCTGTAAAACGTTCGGCGAGCCCGGACGACTCCCCAACGGCATCACCGGTAAGGATATTTATGTGCGGAATAGCTGGAGAACTACGTTTTGATCAAAACCCGGCCGACCTGGCCGCGGTCGAGCGAATCACCCATCACTTAGCGCCGCGCGGTCCAGACGCGCACGGCTTCCACAGCCAGGGGCCGCTTGCCCTTGGCCATCGTCGGCTGAAGATCATGGATCTGGCCGAAGCTTCGGGCCAACCGATGATCGACAGCGATCTGGGCCTGTCCATGGTGTTCAATGGCGCCATCTACAACTACCCGGAACTGCGCAAGGAGCTGGAGCAACTCGGTTACCGCTTCTTCTCCGGCGGCGATACCGAGGTGCTGCTCAAGGGCTATCACGCCTGGGGCACCGAACTGCTGCCCAAGCTCAACGGCATGTTCGCCTTCGCCATCTGGGAGCGCGACCGCCAGCAGCTGTTCATCGCCCGCGACCGCCTCGGCATCAAGCCGCTGTACCTGTCGCAGACCGGCGAACGGCTGCGCTTCGCCTCCAGCCTGCCGGCCCTGCTGAAAGGTGGCGACATCGGCAAGACCCTGGATCCGGTCGCGCTCAACCACTACCTGAATTTCCACGCCGTGGTGCCGGCGCCGCGCACCATACTCGCCGGCGTGCAGAAGCTGCCACCGGCCAGCTGGATGCGCATCGACACCCAGGGCAACTGCGAGCAGCAGAGCTGGTGGCAACTGGACTTCGGCCCCAAGCGCGAGGAGATCGCCTTCGAGCTGGAAGACTGGCGCGACAAGGTGCTCGATGGCATGCGCGAGGCGGTGTCGATCCGCCAGCGCGCCGCGGTCGACGTCGGCGTGCTGCTCTCCGGCGGGGTCGATTCGAGCATGCTGGTGGGGCTGCTGCGCGAGGCCGGAGTGGAGAATCTCTCGACCTTCTCCATCGGCTTCCAGGACGCCGGCGGCGAACGCGGCGACGAGTTCCAGTACTCGGACCTGATCGCCGAGCGCTTCGCCACCCGCCATCACCAGCTGCGCATCGACGAGCACGAGATCATCGAGCAGTTGCCGGCGGCCTTCCGCGCCATGAGCGAGCCCATGGTCAGCCACGACTGCATCGCCTTCTACCTGCTCTCGCGGGAAGTGGCCAAGCACTGCAAGGTGGTGCAGAGCGGCCAGGGCGCCGACGAGCTGTTCGCCGGCTACCACTGGTACCCGATGGTGGACGGCGCCGAAGATGCCTTCGCCGCCTACCGCCAGGCCTTCTTCGACCGCGAGCACGACGAATACGCCCAGTGCGTGCAGCCCGAGTGGCTGACCGACGACCATGCCGGCGACTTCGTCCGCGAGCACTTCGCCAAGCCCGGCGCCATTGCCGCAGTGGACAAGGCGCTGCGCCTGGACAGCACCGTGATGCTGGTCGACGACCCGGTCAAGCGGGTCGACAACATGACCATGGCCTGGGGCCTGGAGGCGCGCACGCCGTTCCTCGACTATCGCCTGGCCGAGCTCTCGGCGCGCATCCCGGCGCGCTTCAAGCTGCCCGACGGCGGCAAGCACGTGCTCAAGGAAGCGGCGCGACAGGTGATCCCCAGCGAGGTGATCGACCGGCCCAAGGGCTACTTCCCGGTGCCCGGCCTCAAGCACCTGCAGGGCGCCACCCTGGACTGGGTGCGCGAGTTGCTGGTCGACCCGAGCCAGGACCGCGGCCTGTTCAACCCGGCCATGCTCGATCGCCTGCTGACCAACCCCGAGGGCCAATTGACGCCGCTGCGCGGCTCCAAGCTGTGGCAGATGGCGGCGCTCAACCTGTGGCTGAGCGAGCAAGGTCTGTAACAGCGTAGGGTGGAA
>JBFHKK010000101.1:0-7793 GCA_041595475.1 Pseudomonas sp.
AGGAAAGCGGACGCAACTGCTGCGTCCGCGCCGACGCGCTCAGCCCGGGCACCGGGCAGACGCGATGAGCGCGGACCGGGCAGCCGCGCAGCGGCGGGCGGCCGAGCTGCGCGCCGCGATCATGGACGCGAACCACGCCTACTTCGTGCTCGACGCACCCGACATCAGCGACGCCGAGTACGACCGCATGCTGCGGGAACTGAAGCAGATCGAGTCGACCTTCCCCGACCTGATCACGCCCGACTCGCCGACGCGGCGCATCGGAGCGCAGCCCGCGTCGCAGTTCGCCAAGGTCGAGCACATCGCGCCCACCGCACAGCTCGGCCAGGGCGCGCAGCATCTTGCCCAGATCGACCGGCAGCGCCTCGGTCAGCGCCGCGATCTCGTCCATGGCCTTGCGCTGCAGCGCGTCGAACAGCTGCTGCTCGACCTCGCCGGACAAGCCGGCGGCTCGCGCCAGGCCGCGGTAGATGCCGACATGGCCGAGGTCCATGTGAACTTCCGGCACCGCCGCCAGTTCGAGCACATCGACCAGCAGGCTGATGACTTCGACGTCGCTGGCCGGGCTGGCATCGCCATAGAGCTCGGCCCCCAACTGGATCGGGCTGCGCGAGGTGCTCAGGGCCCGCGGCTGGGCATGCACCACGCTACCGGCGTAGCACAGCCGACTGGGCCCCTCGCGGCGCAGGGTGTGGGCGTCGATACGTGCCACCTGGGGGGTGATGTCCGCGCGAAAGCCCATCTGCCGACCCGACAACGGATCGGTGACCTTGAAGGTACGCAGGTCCAGATCCTGGCCCGCGCCGGTCAGCAGGGATTCCAGGTATTCAATATGTGGTGTGACCACGAATTCGTAGCCCCAGCGCTGGAACAGATCCAGCAACTGACGGCGTGCCACTTCGATGCGCGCCGCTTGCGGCGGCAGTACTTCTTCGATGCCATCTGGCAGGAGCCAGCGGTCTACCGTTGCCATTTCGCCATTCCCCTCTCGAGCCGGGCGGCACAAGCCTTCAGTGAAGCAGATATAGGAGCGCTGTCCCGAGCAGCATGCCGGCCAGCCCCATCAGGCGCACGCGCTCATCCGGCTGGCGCGCCAGCAGCGCGACCGCCTCGCGCCAGCGGCGCGGACAGAGAAAGGGCAGGATGCCTTCCAGCACCAGCACTAGAGCCAGGGCGACGCCGAGTTCCTGCCACATGATTCCCACAGACGCAAAAAAGCCGGGATTATCCCGGCTGCCGCATGATACCACGTTTTGCGTGACGGTCACCCCGGCGGCCGGCTCGCGGCCGCCGGAGACCGCCTTCAAGGCTTGGACTTCTCCAGGTAGCGGAAGAAGTCGCTGCTCGGATCCAGCACCAGCACGTCGCGCTTGTCCGCGAAGCTTTCGCGATAGGCCTTGAGGCTGCGGTAGAACGAGTAGAACTCCCGATCCTGACCGTAGGCCTTGGCATAGATGGACGCGGCCTTGGCGTCGCCATCACCGCGCAACTCTTCGGCCTGGCGATAGGCTTCGGCCAACAGCACCCGGCGTTGGCGGTCTGCGTCGGCACGAATGCCCTCGGCCAGTTCCTTGCCCTTGGCCCGATGCTCGCGCGCCTCGCGCTCACGCTCGGAACTCATGCGATCGAAGACGCTGCGGTTGACTTCCTTGGGCAGGTCGATGGCCTTGACCCGCACATCCACCACCTCGATGCCCAGCTCACGCTGCGCCGCCCGGTTGAGCGAGGCGGTTACGTCTGCCATGAGCGCATCGCGCTCACCGGACACCGACTCGTGCAGGGTGCGCTTACCGAACTGGTCGCGCAGCGAGGCCTCCAGGCGGCGCGCCAGGCGTTCGTCGGCGATCTGCTTGATGCCCGAGGTGGCGGTGTAATAGGCCTCGGCATCGAGTACCCGCCACTTGGCATAGGCATCGACCATCAATGCCTTCTTCTCCAGGGTCAGGAAGCGCGAACTGCTGGCGTCCAGGGTCAGCAGGCGGCCATCGAACTTGCGCACCTGGTTCACGTAGGGAATCTTCACGTGCAGACCCGGCTTGACGTCCGGCTCGACGATGCGGCCGAACTGCAAGAGCACGGCGCGCTCGGTCTGCGCCACTATGTAGAAGCTGTTCCAGGCGACGACCGCCAGCACCACAGCCACGATCAACCCGATCAGCGATTTATTGCTCATCAGCGGCTCTCCCTAGTGCGCAGGCCAATCTGCCGCGAGTCACTGCTCATACGGCTTCCCAGTTCGCCGCCGGCGGCGCCGGAAATGGCACTCGGCGCGGCGCTGCTGCGACCGTCGATCATCTTGTCCAGCGGCAGATACAGCAGGTTGTTCTGCCCCTTGTCACCCGTCACCAGGACCTTGCTGGTGTTGCTCATCAGCTCCTGGATGGTATCCAGGTAGAGGCGCTCGCGGGTCACCTCCGGCGCCTTGCGGTACTCGGCGACCAGCTTGCTGAAGCGATCCGCCTCACCCTGGGCGCGGGAGATCACCTCGTCGCGATAGCCGTTGGCTTCCTCGATCATGCGCTGGGCCTGACCACGGGCCTCGGGAACCACGCCGTTGGCATAGGTCTCGGCCTGGTTCTTCTCGCGCTGCTCGTCCTCGCGGGCCCGGATCACATCGTCGAAGGCTTCCTGCACCTCGCGCGGGGCGGCCGCGCTTTGCAGGTTGACCTGGGTTACCACGATGCCGGTGCGGTAGTTGTCGAGGAAGCGCTGCAGGCGCTCCTTGACCTCGCTGGCCATCAGCTCGCGACCTTCGGTCAGCGCCTGGTCCATTTCGGTGGAGCCGACCACGTGGCGCACGGCACTGTCGGTGGCGTGCTGCAGGCTGATTTCCGGTTGATCGACGTTGAGGACGAAGTCCTGCAGGTTGCCGATCTTGTACTGCACGGTCAGCGGCACTTCGATGATGTTCTCATCCTCGGTGAGCATCTGCCCTTGCTTGCTGTAGGCGCGCTCGCGGGTGACGTTCTCCTGGAACTTGCGATCGATCGGCGGGAAATAGATGTTCAGGCCAGGGCCGACCGTCTCGTGGTACTTACCGAAGCGCAGCACCACGGCCTGCTCCTGCTCGTCCACGACATAGATGGCGCTGTACAGCCAGACCGCCGCGAGCAGACCGAGGCCGACGAGCAGCAGGCCGAAGCCACCCCCCGCACCGCCCGCGCCGCCACCGCGCTTCTTGCCGCCCCCGAATAAGCCGTTCAGGCTTTCCTGTAGCTTGCGGAAGGCTTCGTCGAGGTCCGGCGGCCCCTTGCGGTCGCCACCACGGCGCCCACCCCAGGGATCCTGATTGTTCGAGTTGCCACCCGGCTCATTCCAAGCCATAGCGCTCTCCATACTGATAATGCAAAGACGCGTCCGCGACGCGCCGGCCAATGCTACCGAATGCCCGCGCCTGGCGGCAAAGCCAGGGCTTCAGGCTTTATTGCAAAGTGTGTTGTTCGAGAAACTCCAAGGGCTGCATGCCCGCGCGACTGACCAGGCGGTTGAGCTCCACGCGCGGCAAGCGCACCGCCAGCAAACTGCTGCCATCCTCGGCATGGCCCTCGCTCTGCACCGCGCCCAGGGCGAAAAACTGGGCGCGCAGGCGACCCAACCGCTGCGGCAAGTGCAAGGTGCCGACGAACAGATCGTCACCCAGCAACTCGGCGATCGCCTGTTCCAGCAAGGGCAGCCCCCGACCGTCGCGGGCCGACAGCCAGACCCGCTGCGGCCGGCCCTCGGCGTCGCGCTGAATCTGCGGCTCGACCCCTTCGAGCAGATCGAGCTTGTTGTACACCTCCAGCATCGGCAGCTGCTCGGCGCCGATTTCCCCGAGCACCGCCATCACCTGCTCGATCTGCGCCATGCGCTCGGGCTCATGGGCATCGATCACGTGCAGCAGCAAATCGGAATTGCTCGACTCCTCGAGCGTCGCCCGAAACGCCTCGACCAGCTTGTGCGGCAGGTGGCGAATGAAGCCCACGGTATCGGCCAGCACCACCGGCCCTAGGTCGTTGAGTTCGACCCGGCGCAGGGTTGGATCCAGGGTGGCGAACAACTGATCGGCGGCATAGACCTGGGCGGTGGTCAGCGCATTGAACAGGGTCGACTTGCCCGCGTTGGTGTAGCCGACCAGGGAGACCGAGGGAATGTCCGCGCGCCGCCGACCGCGGCGGGCCTGCTCACGCTGACTGCGAACCTTCTCGAGCTTCTGCTTGATCTGGCGAATCCGCACCCGCAGCAGCCGGCGGTCGGTTTCCAGCTGGGTCTCACCCGGCCCGCGTAGGCCGATCCCGCCCTTCTGCCGCTCGAGGTGGGTCCAGCCGCGCACCAGGCGTGTGCTCATGTGCTCGAGCTGGGCCAGTTCGACCTGCAGCTTGCCCTCGTGAGTGCGCGCACGCTGGGCGAAAATGTCCAGAATCAGCCCGGTGCGATCCAGTACCCGACACTCGAAGGCCCGCTCCAGGTTGCGTTCCTGGCTGGGCGTCAGGGTGTGGTTGAAGATCACCAGATCGACGGCGGCGACCTTGACCTGATCGCGCAACTCCTCGACCTTGCCGCTGCCGATCAGGTATTTGGCCGTCAGCCGGGTGCTCGGCACGCTGAAGAAGGCCACCGCATCGGCTCCGGCCGACACGGCCAGTTCCTGGAACTCCTGGGGATCCTCGCGCGCCTCGGGGTCTTGGCCTTCCAGATGGACCAGGATGGCACGCTCCCCTCCTTCATGGCGCTCGAAGAACAATAGAACCCCCTAGATCAGACGTTGCCCGGTTCGGCTTCGACCTGCTCGGTCTCGGACGCGCTGGGCAGGCGCACCGGGCGGCTCGGCACCACGGTGGAAATCGCGTGCTTGTAGACCATCTGGCTGACAGTGTTCTTCAGCAAAATCACGAACTGGTCGAAGGATTCGATCTGGCCTTGCAGCTTGATGCCGTTGACCAGATAGATGGAAACCGGGATGCGCTCTTTGCGCAGGGTGTTGAGATAAGGGTCTTGTAGCGAATGCCCTTTTGACATGTGCCGCACTCCTTTAGGGTCAATATTCAATCGTTCTTGTGAACCAGCAAACGGCTTCGGCGCGCCCTCCCCAAGGATAGACGCCCAGCGGCAGGGTCTCAGGCCAATATGGAGGTCGCCTTCAGGTATTTCAAGGCGCGCGACAGATTGTCGCTGGCCAGGCTATCCAACCAGTGCACCTCGGCCCAACTGCGCAGCCAGGTGAACTGCCGCTTGGCCAGCTGCCGGGTGGCGATGATGCCGCGCTCGCGCATCTGCGGCGCATCCAGACGGCCGTCCAGGTACTCCCAGACCTGGCGGTACCCCACCGCGCGCATCGCCGGCAAGCTGGGATGCAGATCGGCGCGCTGGCGCAGCCGGGCCACCTCCTCGACGAAACCATGTGCCAGCATCCAGTCGAAGCGTTGCGCGATGCGCTCATGCAACACCGAACGCTCGACAGGGGCGATCGCCAAGTGCGCGACAGTATAGGGGAATCGCCCGTCGCCGGGCGCAGCACCAGCGGAATTTCCCTGGGCCTGCCGCTGGCGATGGGCGCTCATGCTCTGACCGCTCAGACGATAGACCTCCAGCGCCCGGATCAGCCGCTGCGGGTCATTCGGATGAATGCGCGCGGCAGACTGCGGATCCACCGCCTGCAGCTCTTGGTGCAGGGCCGGCCAGCCTTCGGCCAGCCCGCGCGCCTCCAGCTCCGCGCGCAACTGCGGATCGGCGCTGGGCATGTCGGCCAGGCCCTCGAGCAGCGCCTTGTAATAGAGCATGGTGCCGCCCACCAGCAGGGGAATGCGTCCGCGCGCGCTGATCTCGGCCATGGCCGCCAGGGCATCGGCACGAAACTCGGCGGCCGAGTAGCTTTCGGCCGGATCGCGGATGTCGATCAGCCGATGAGGAAACTCCGCCAGCACGGCCTCGTGCGGCTTGGCGGTACCGATGTCCATGCCGCGATAGACCAAGGCCGAGTCGACACTGATCAGTTCGCAGGGCAGGCTGCGGGCCAGCTCCAGGGCCAGGTCGGTCTTGCCGGCGGCGGTCGGCCCCATCAGGAAAATCGCCGGCGGCAGGCGCTCAGCCATGATCAAGTCTTCTCACCCAAACTGCGCTCAGCGGCCACGCAGGAACAGCTTGTCGAGGTCATCCATGCCCAGCTGGGTCCAGGTCGGCCGCCCGTGATTGCACTGGCCGCTGCGCTCGGTGTGTTCCATATCGCGCAGCAATGCATTCATCTCCGGCAGGCTCAGGCGACGGTTGGCGCGCACCGCGCCATGGCAGGCCATGGTCCCGAGCAGCTCGTTGAGATGGGCCTGAATGCGGTCGCTGCTGCCGTACTCGAGCAGATCGGCCAGCACGTCGCGCACCAGCTGGGTCGCCTCGGCCTGTTTGAGCAAGGCCGGGATCTGGCGAATCGCCAGACTCTCCGGGCCGAGCCGCTGCAGCTCGAAGCCCAGGCGCTGGAACCAGGCCGCGTGCTCCTCGGCGCAGTCGGCCTCGCGCTGACTGACGGCCAGCGACTCGGGCACCAGCAGCGGCTGGCTGCGCAGACCCTCGCTGGCCATGGCGACCTTGAGTCGCTCGTAGGTGATGCGCTCATGGGCCGCATGCATGTCGACCAGCACCAGGCCCTGCACGTTCTCGGCGAGAATGTAGACGCCCTTGAGCTGGGCGATGGCATACCCCAGCGGCGGCACCTCGCCCTGGCTCTCCGGCAAGGCGGCCGCCACCGAGGCGCCGGGCAGCGGGGCGAAATATTCCCGATAGGCGCCGCGCGCCTCGGCCGCCGGCAGGGCACCCTCGGGCCGTGGCGCCTGATAGCCGGCACCCGGCGATTGCCAGACCGACTCGCCCTGCGGCCGCTGCAGCAGACTGCCCGCCAGGCCGATCTCGCCCTGGGGGCCGAACTCGCCGGCGGCCTGGCCGCTTGGGCGCACCATCGCATCGACCGCCGCCGGCGCGGCCAGTTGATCCTCCGGCCGGACCTCGCCCAGGGCCCGGTGCAGGGTGCCGTAGAGGAAGTCGTGGACCATGCGGCTGTCGCGAAAACGCACCTCGTGCTTGGTCGGGTGCACGTTGACGTCGACCACCGCCGGATCGATTTCCAGAAAGAGCACGAAGGTCGGATGGCGGCCGTTGAACAGCACGTCGCGATAGGCCTGGCGCACCGCGTGGGCCACCAGCTTGTCGCGGATCATCCGCCCATTGACGTAGAAATACTGCAGATCGGCCTGACTGCGCGAAAAGGTCGGCAGGCCGACCCACCCCCACAGATGCAGGCCATTGCGCTCGATCTCGATCGGCAGCGCCTGCTCGAGAAAGGCCGGGCCGCAGACTGCCGCGACCCGACGCGCACGCCCGGCCTCGTCGTTGGCCTCGTGCAGCGCCAGCAACGCCTTGCCGTTGTGGCGCAGGTGAAAGGCCACGTCGAAGCGGGCCAGGGCCAGGCGCCTGATCACCTCCTGCAGGTGGTCGAACTCGGTTTTTTCGCTGCGCAGGAACTTGCGCCGGGCCGGGGTGTTGAAGAACAGGTCGCGCACCTCCACCGAGGTGCCCACCGGGTGTGCCGCCGGCTGCACCCGTGGCTGCATGTCGCGCCCCTCGGTCTCCACCTGCCAGGCCTGCTCGGCACCTTGAGTACGCGAGGTCAGGGTCAGCCGCGCCACCGAGCTGATCGAGGCCAGGGCCTCACCGCGAAAGCCCAGGCTCATGACCTGCTCCAGATCCTCCAACTCGCGAATCTTGCTGGTGGCATGCCGAGCCAAGGCCAGAGGCAGATCGTCCGGGGCGATGCCGCTGCCGTCGTC
>JBFHKK010000102.1:0-7760 GCA_041595475.1 Pseudomonas sp.
GCGCAGCTACTCGATCATCGAACAGGGCATGATCTCCAAGCTGATCGAGGCCAAGCCCGAGGAATTGCGCAACTTCATCGAGGAAGCCGCCGGCATCTCCAAGTACAAGGAGCGCCGCCGCGAAACCGAGAACCGCATCCGTCGCACCCAGGAGAACCTGGCGCGTCTGAGCGATTTGCGCGAGGAGCTGGAGCGCCAGCTCGAGCGCCTGCAGCGCCAGGCCCAGGCGGCGGAGAAATACCAGCAGTACAAGGCCGAAGAGCGCCAGCTCAAGGCGCAGCTGACGGCCCTGCGCTGGCAGGCCCTGAACCAACAGGTCGGCCAGCGCGAGGCGGTGATCGCCAATCAGGAGATCGGCTTCGAGGCCCTGGTCGCCGAGCAGCGCAATGCCGATGCCAGCATCGAGCGGCTGCGCGACGGTCATCACGAACTCTCCGAACGCTTCAATCAGGTCCAGGGCCGCTTCTATTCGGTCGGCGGCGACATCGCCCGCATCGAGCAGAGCATCCAGCACGGCCAGCAGCGCCTGCGCCAGTTGCAGGATGACCTGCGCGAGGCCGAGCGCGCGCGCCTGGAAACCGAATCGCACCTGGGCCACGACCGCACCCTGCTGGCGACCCTGGCCGAGGAGCTGGCCATGCTCGAGCCCGAGCAGGCCCTGACCAGTGCCGCGGCAGAAGAGGCCGCCGCGAGCCTGGATGAGGCCGACAGCGCCATGCACGGCTGGCAGGAGCAGTGGGATGCCTTCAATCAGCAGTCGGCCGAGCCGCGCCGCGTGGCCGAGGTGCAGCAGGCGCGGATTGCGCAACTCGAGCAGAGCCTGGAGCGCCTGGCCGAGCGCCGCCGTCGTCTCGGCGAGGAGCTTCGCCAGCTGGCCGCCGACCCGGAAGATGCCGCCATCGCCGAATGCCTCGAGCAGGCCGCTGCCGCCGAGCAGGGTCTGGAGGACGCTCAGGCCGCCGAACAGACGCAGGTCGAGCGACTGCAGCAGTTGCGCAATGAATTGCAGCAGGCCAGCCAGGCGCAGCAGCAGGCCCATGGCGAGCTGCAGCGCCTGAATGGGCGTCTGGCTTCGCTGGAGGCCTTGCAGCAGGCCGCACTGAATCCCGGCAAGGGCGCCGCCGCCTGGCTCGCCGAGCAGCAGCTCGGCGAGCGCCCGCGGCTGGCGCAGCGGTTGCGGGTCGAGCCGGGCTGGGAGCTGGCGGTGGAGACGGTGCTGGGCGCCGATCTGCAGGCGGTGCTGGTGGACGAATTCGCGGCTCTGGATTTCGCCGGCCTGCGCCAGGGCGAAGTTCGCCTGGCCAGCCCGCGAGCAGGCAGCGGGCGGTTGCCCGGCAGCCTACTCGACAAGGTCGAATCGGGGCTCGACCTGGCGCCCTGGCTGGCCCGGGTCAAGCCGGTGGCCAGCCTGGATGAGGCCCTGGCCGGGCGCAGTGCGCTGGCCGAGGGCGAGAGCCTGATCAGTCGCGATGGCTACTGGGTCGGTCGGCATTTTCTCCGCGTGCGCCGCGCCAGCGAGGCAGAGAGCGGCGTGCTGGCGCGCGCTCAGGAACTGCAGCGTCTGGGGCTGGAGCGCGAAGAGCGCGAGGCGGCGCTGGCCCAATTGGATGAGCGCCTGCAGGGGCTGCGCGATGGTCAACGGCAGCAGGAGCAGACGCTCGAGCAGCAGCGCCAGCAGCAGCAGGAACAGGCGCGTCGCCTGGCAGCGCTGCGGGCGCAGCTGTCCGCCAGCCGGGCCAAGGCCGAGCAGCTGCAGCTGCGCCGCATGCGCCTGGATCAGGAGTTGGCCGAGCAGGATGAGCAACAGGCTTTGGAGCAGGAGCAGCTCGGCGAGGCGCGCCTGCAGCTGCAGGATGCATTGGAGGCCATGGCCGAGGACAGCGACCGTCGCGAGGCCCTGCTGGCCAGTCGCGATGCGCTGCGTGAGCGGCTCGACCGCGCGCGCCAGGAGGCCCGCCAGCACAAGGACCATGCCCACCAGCTGGCCGTGCGCCTGGGCTCGCTCAGGGCTCAGCATGACTCGACCCGCCAGGCGCTCGAGCGCCTTACGCTGCAGGCCGAGCGGCTGCACGAGAAGCGCGAGCAGCTGAGCCTGAACCTGGAGGAGGGCGAGGCGCCGCTGGAGGAGCTGCGCCTCAAGCTCGAAGAGTTGCTCGACCGGCGGCTGGGCGTGGAGGAGGAGCTGCGGCTCGCCCGACTGGCCCTGGAAGACGCCGACCGCGAATTGCGCGAGGCGGAAAAGCGCCGCAGCCAGGCCGAGCAGCAGGCACAGCTGCTGCGTGGTCAGCTGGAGCAGCAGCGTCTGGACTGGCAATCGCTCAGTGTGCGGCGCAAGGCGCTGCAGGAGCAGTTGCAGGAAGATGGTTACGATCTGCATGGCGTACTCGCCACTTTGCCCGCCGAGGCCGGCGAGACGGCCTGGGAGGAAGAGCTGGAGCGCCTGGCCGGGCGAATTCAGCGTCTGGGGCCGATCAACCTGGCGGCCATCGACGAGTATCAGCAGCAGTCCGAACGCAAGCGTTACCTGGATGCCCAGGATGCCGATCTGGTGGAGGCGCTGGACACGCTGGAAAACGTCATCCGCAAGATCGACAAGGAAACCCGCAACCGCTTCAAGGAAACCTTCGAGCAGATCAACGGCGGCCTGCAGGCCCTGTTTCCCAAGGTGTTCGGTGGCGGCAATGCCTATTTGGAGTTGACCGGCGACGACCTGCTGGATACCGGCGTGACCATCATGGCGCGGCCGCCGGGCAAGAAGAACAGCACCATTCACCTGCTGTCCGGCGGCGAAAAGGCGCTGACCGCGTTGGCCCTGGTTTTTGCCATCTTCCAGCTCAATCCGGCGCCGTTCTGCATGCTCGACGAGGTGGACGCGCCGCTGGACGACGCCAACGTCGGCCGTTATGCGCGCCTGGTCAAGGAAATGTCGGAAAAAGTTCAGTTCATTTATATCACCCACAACAAGATCGCCATGGAAATGGCCGAGCAGTTGATGGGGGTGACCATGCACGAGCCGGGATGCTCGCGGCTGGTCGCGGTGGATGTGGAAGAGGCCCTGGCCATGGTCGACGCCTAGGCCGTCTGACGGTATAAAGTTGCCGTTTGTCGTGCTAGCTTAATGCGCAGTTTTTGCTAGCTGTGGAAAACGCCTGTCAGAACATGGGCTTGGCCACATTTTAGATGCACGGGAATAGCAGCGGGATGCTCTTTTTCCATTGGGTTTGTCATTAGGGGTCAAAGTATTTCATGGAATTCGGTCTGCGCGAGTGGCTGATCGTCATCGGCATCATCGTCATCGCTGGCATCCTATTCGATGGCTGGCGGCGCATGCGCGGTGGCAAGAACAAGTTGAAATTCAAGCTCGACCGGAGTTTCGCCGACCTGCCGGATGAGGACGGCGACCCGGACCTGCTCAGCCCGCCGCGGGTGGTGGCGCGGCACCAGGAGCCAGCGCTGGACGAGCATGAGTTGTCGGCTATCAGTGCCCGCGAGCCCGCTCGGCGGCGCGGCGGCGAGCCGCGCCAGGGCGATCTCAACCTGGGCCTGGAAGAGCCGTTACCGACCCTGCTCGAGCCTGTCGATCAGGGCGGCGAGATGGCGCACAACGGTGCCAGCAAGGCCCCGGCCAAGGAGGTGCCGGTCGCCGAAGAGATTCTCGTGATCAACGTGGTGGCGCGCGACAGCGAAGGCTTCCAGGGGCCGGCCCTGCTGCAGAACATCTTGGAGAGCGGTCTGCGCTTCGGCGAGATGGACATCTTCCATCGCCACGAGAGCATGGCCGGCAATGGCGAGGTGCTGTTTTCCATGGCCAACGCCCTCAAGCCCGGGACTTTCGACCTGGACGACATCGAAGGCTTCAGTACCCGTGCGGTGAGTTTCTTTCTCGGTCTGCCGGGGCCGCGGCATCCCAAGCAGGCCTTCGATGTCATGGTTGCCGCCGCGCGCAAGCTGGCCCATGAACTCAATGGCGAGCTCAAGGATGATCAGCGCAGCGTATTGACCGCCCAGACCATCGAGCATTACCGCCAGCGGATCGTCGAATTCGAGCGCCGCCAGCTGACCAGCAAGCGCTAGTGGGCGCCTTTTACCGAGAGAGCAGCCCAGGCTGCTCTTTTCGTTTGAGAGAGCAATGCAATGACTGACCCGCAAGCCGCGGCCGAGCGCATCGCGCAATTGCGTAGCGAACTCGAGCAGCACAATTATCGTTATCACGTGCTCGATCAGCCGAGCATTCCCGACGCCGAGTACGATCGGCTCTACAACGAGCTCAAGGCGCTCGAAGCCGCGCATCCGCAGCTGGTCAGTCCCGAATCGCCCACCCAGAGGGTCGGCAGCCTGGTCGCCTCGGCCTTTGGCGAGGTCCGCCACGAGGTGCCGATGCTCAGCCTCGGCAACGCTTTCGAGGAGGCCGACCTGCTGGACTTCGACCGCCGCGTGCGCGAGGGACTGGATTTGCCGTCCGGCGATCTGTTCGGCGCCGGCGCCGAGATCGAGTACAGCTGCGAGCCCAAGCTCGATGGACTGGCGGTCAGCCTGCTCTATCGGGACGGGGTGCTGGTGCGCGGCGCCACCCGTGGCGATGGCAGTAGCGGCGAGGACATCAGCCTGAACGTGCGCACGCTGCGCTGCATTCCCCTGAAACTGCAGGGCGACGACTGGCCGCCGCTGCTCGAGGTTCGCGGCGAGGTATTCATGTCCAAGGCCGGTTTCGAGGCCCTGAACCGGCGTCAGGCGCAAAGCGGCGCCAAGACCTTCGCCAATCCGCGCAATGCCGCCGCCGGCAGCCTGCGCCAGCTCGACCCCAAGGTCACGGCCAGTCGTCCGCTGGAGTTCTGCGCCTACGGCGTCGGTCAGGCGCAGGGCCCGTTGCCGCAGAGCCATTTCGACATTCTCCAGGCGCTCCAGCACTGGGGCTTGCCGATTAGTCGCGAACTGCGCCGGGTCCGCGGCGTGCAGCAGTGCCTGGAGTATTACCGGCAGATCGGCGAGCGGCGGGACGATCTGCCCTACGAGATCGATGGCGTGGTGTTCAAGGTCAACGACCTGGCCTACCAGCGCGAACTGGGTTTTCGCGCCCGCGAGCCACGCTGGGCGATCGCCCACAAGTTTCCCGCCCACGAGGAGCTGACCGAACTGCTCGACGTCGAATTCCAGGTCGGCCGCACCGGCGCCATCACCCCGGTGGCCCGGCTCAAGCCGGTGCAGGTGGCGGGTGTCACGGTATCCAATGCGACCCTGCACAACATGGACGAGGTCGCGCGTCTGGGCCTGATGATCGGCGACAGCGTGATCATCCGCCGCGCCGGCGACGTGATTCCGCAGGTCATGCAGGTGGTGGTCGAACGGCGTCCGGCCGACGCCCGCCCGGTAAGAATTCCCGAGCGCTGCCCGGTGTGCGGCTCCGAGATCGAGCGCACCCAGCTGGTGCGGCGCAGCAAGGGCGGCGAGACGCTCAGCCAGGGCGCGATCTATCGCTGCGTCGGGCGTTTGGCCTGCGCCGCCCAGCTCAAGCAGTCGATCATCCACTTCGTTTCGCGCCGGGCCATGGATATCGAGGGGCTCGGCGAGAAGAGTGTCGAGCAGTTGGTCGATGAGGGCCTGGTGCGCTCGCCGGCGGACCTTTATCGCCTGTCGTTCGAGCAGATCGTCGGACTCGAGGGCTTCGCCGAGGTATCGGCCACCAACTTGCTGGCCGCCATCGCCGACAGTCGCCAGCCGAGTCTGGCGCGCTTCGTCTATGCCCTGGGGATTCCCGATGTCGGCGAAGAAACGGCCAAGCTGCTGGCCCGCGCCCTCGGCTCGCTGGCGCGCATTCAGCAGGCGCTGCCGGAGGTGCTGACCTACCTGCCGGATGTCGGCCTGGAGGTCGCCCATGAGATTCGCCACTTCTTTGCCGATGCGCACAATCGGCAGGTGATCGCCGAGCTGCTCGAACGCGGCCTGGTGGTGCAGGAGGAGGGCGATGTCAGCCCCGAGTTCGCCGCCTGCGCGAGCCTGGCCAGCCTGATCGACAAGCTGAACATTCCCGGCATCGCCGCCACCGGCGCCCGAAATCTGGCGGAGAAGGCCGGCAGCCTGGACGGGGTCATCGCTCTGGCTCAGGACTGGCTGGAACTCAGTGTGACCAAGGGGCTCAACGATAAGGCCAAGCAGTCGCTGCGTGAGTACTTCGCCGACTCCGCCAGGGTCGCGCATGCCCGCGACCTGGAAGCGCAGTTGCGCGAGTTCGGCATGCACTGGCAGAGCGCGCGCAAGGTCGTCGAGGGCTTGCCTTTGGCGGGCCAGATCTGGGTGCTGACCGGCAGTCTGGAGGCCATGAGCCGCGACGCGGCCAAGCAGAAACTCGAGAGCCTGGGCGCCAAGGTGGCCGGCTCGGTGTCGGCCAAGACCACCTCTGTGGTGGCCGGGCCGGGAGCGGGCTCGAAGCTGGCCAAGGCCGAGGAATTGGGGCTCAAGGTGCTGGACGAGGCGCAGTTCCTGGCGGAGTTGCAGCGCCTCGAGGGCGCCTGAGCGATGGCTCGGTCGAGGCGGGTCGAGTCGTTGTGGTTGGTTCCGACTTCACCATAAGAAACGGCACCCATGGGTGCCGTTTTTCGACTCGGAGCGCGCCTGGCTTACGTATGGAGATGCTCGGCGGCGTGCAGGGTGTTTTCCAGCAGACCGGCGCGGGTCATGGGGCCCACCCCGCCGGGGACCGGGGTGATCCAGCTGGCGCGGGGCAGGGCGCTGGTGAATTCGACGTCACCGGTGAGGGTGCCATCCTCGCGCCGATTGATGCCCACGTCGATGACGATGGCGCCGGGCTTGATCCATTCGCCCTTGACCAGGCCCGGTTTGCCGACGGCCACCACCAGAATGTCGGCCTGGGCCACGTGCTGGCCCAGGTCCTTGGTGAAGCGGTGGGTCACGGTGACGGTGCAGCCGGCCAGCAGCAGCTCCATGGCCATCGGCCGGCCGACGATATTCGAGGCCCCGACGATCACCGCATGCATGCCATAAAGGTCGGCGCCGGTGCTGTGCAGCAGGGTCATGATGCCTTTCGGGGTGCAGGGGCGCAGCAGGGGCATGCGCTGGGCCAGGCGGCCGATGTTGTAGGGGTGGAAGCCGTCGACGTCCTTGTCCGGGCGAATGCGCTCGAGCAGCAGGGAGGCCTCCAGGTGCTCCGGCAATGGCAGCTGGACCAGAATGCCGTCGATGCTCGGGTCTTCGTTGAGCTGGTCGATCAGTCCCAGCAGTTGCTCCTGAGTGGTGTTCGCCGGCAGGTCAAAGGCCTTGGAGACAAAGCCGACCTCCTCGCAGTCCTTGCGCTTGTGCGACACGTAGACTTGCGAAGCGGGATCGCTGCCGACCAGGATCACAGCCAGGCCTGGTGGCCGCAGGCCTTGCTGGCGCCGCTCGGCAACACGTTGGGCGATTTGCTGGCGGAGGCTGGCGGCGATCGCTTTGCCATCGATCAGTTGTGCGGTCATTGCGCTCGGTTAACCATTGCAATTGAGTAAAAAAGGTCGCGCATTCTCGCATGGCGAGCCGGTCGGGCAAAGGCGCTCCTCCGTGATTTTCGCGTAAGCCCTTTATCCCGCTGAATTTTTTTGCCTGGGGCTGTTGACGGCTACTGGTCGTCTCTTTATGATTCGCCCCGCTTGTCGAGCACAGCCAGTCGCTGGGTAAGACGGCAAAAGCAGCGGTCGAAAGATTGCCGCCGAAGCCGAAAGCTTTAAGTCTGCGCTTGCAGATGGATAGGCGCCCGTAGCTCAGCTGGA
>JBFHKK010000103.1:0-7732 GCA_041595475.1 Pseudomonas sp.
CACTCGCGAAGTGCTCTCCGGCCTCACCGCACGTGAAGCCAAGGTACTGCGCATGCGCTTCGGCATCGACATGAACACCGACCACACCCTCGAGGAGGTCGGCAAGCAGTTCGACGTGACCCGCGAGCGCATTCGCCAGATCGAGGCCAAGGCCTTGCGCAAGCTGCGCCACCCGACGCGAAGCGAGCATCTACGCTCCTTCCTCGACGAGTGACCCAGAACCCCCGGCCCAAACCGGGGGTTCTGCTTTTTGCCTACCATAGCCCTGCACCGCGCAACCCGCGCCGACGACACAAGGGCAAGTGAGCGAGCGCCTAAACCAAGGCCATCCGAGCGATTGGCGCTGGCGATCAGGTCTGGATATAATCCGCCGGCCTTCTGGGGGCCTATAGCTCAGTTGGTTAGAGCAGAGGACTCATAATCCTTTGGTCCACGGTTCGAGTCCGTGTGGGCCCACCAAACAAGCAAGCCCAACCTTCGCGGGTTGGGCTCTTTCCCCGCAACAGCGCCACCTCATCTTCTGCTGAACTCGGACGCCTTCTCGGCTTTTCGGGAGCCTTCAATTCGCGCGCCCCTGAACGCATCATCTGTTGCGAAACGATCGAAAGCGCCAGACGGGAGACCGGCGTTTGCGCTCAGGCCACGTGGCCGAACCAGTCTGGATGTTCCTCGGCCAGCGCAATCATCTCGCGCAATGCATCGAACGAGCGCTTCAGCTTGTTGAAGGGGTTGCCACCCTCATCCCAACCGAGATAACCGATCGGGCCGGCATAGCCGAGCCGCTTCAGACAGCCGACCAAGGCGAGGTTGTCGCACTCTCCAGTATCGAGCGGCTCGATGGTCGCCACCCGGCCAAACCCGAGCGGGCTGCGGCGGCTTCCGGAAAGGTGGACCTGACGCAGATAGGGCAAGGTCGCCCGCAGCACCGGCAGGGGATTTCCGCCTTCCTGGGCGTACCAGTGAAAACCGGTAAAGACGATGCCCAGGCGGGGATGATCCAGGCTCTGGGCCAGGCGAACGGCGATCGAATGACGGTCCATCCAGAAGCCAATGTGCGGATAGAGCAGCAAGTCGATGCCACGCCGATCGCAGATCGCCAATGCGCCCTGCAACCAGGCCCGAACCGGCTCCAGGCCCTGGGCGTCACCTGGCTCCAGGCCGGGACCGGCACCTCGGATAGACAAATTGACGGTGTCGCACTCCTGAAGGTGTTCGAGCATCCGCAGAATGCCCGTGTTGTGCGGATGATCCGCCCCGTAGCGCAGGTCCAGCACGATGTAGATTCCGCTCACTGCGATCCCGTGGCGCTCCTTCGCGCCAATGATCTGCTCGACCGCTGCCCAGCGCGTGCCATCCCAGGCCGAGAAATGGAGGCCGTCATAACCGATCTTCTTCATCATCTGGCATTGCGCTTCGAAGTCTTAGGCGCCAGAGGAGCTGTAGAAGGCGAAGTCGAGTGCGTACAGCGGGTGGTGGTTCATTGAGAATATCCGGCTAGGTTGGGTTGGCTGGGAAATGCGGGATGATTTCTTCGCAAATCTCCTGGATGACGTCCTTCATCGGCCGCTGCGAGAACTTGAGGACAAAGGCGACGTGGTTCACGCCGATGCGCTGATAGCCGTGGAGCAGTTCGATCAGCCTGTCACGACCGAGTTGATAGCCCAGATGGATGGGCCGCGGCTCGCGCTGTGGCTGCTCGGCCAGATCGATGTAAAGCGACTGCGCCACAGGCTTTTCGAACTCGAATCCCGCCCCCCGCACAGCGGCGCGCCACTCGCCCAGCACCTGCGCATGAACGGCCAGCGCGCGCGGGTAGGTCAGCCAAAAATCGCTGTTGCGCGCAATCCAATCCAGCGATTGCTGGCTGCTCCCGGTGACGCCGACCGGAATGGCGCCGTGCAGCGGCTTGGGCTGCAGATTGGCACCCCGCAGAGTGCCCATTGCGGACGTAACGCTCGGATATTCCTCCTGCAACAAGGCCCGGATGTAGGCGAGCGACTCTCGGAAGACCTCGCCACGCTGCTGATGCACCTTGCCGAAGGCCGGAAACTCGATCGGCCGGTCGCCGGAGGCCGCACCCATCACAAAACGTCCCGACGACAGCCTATCGATCGACGCCGCTGCCTTGGCGACATGGATCGGATGCCGCAGCGGCAGGATGAGTGCGCCGGTCGCCAGCGCCGCCCGTTTCACGTGGTTGAGCATGTAGCCCATCCAGACGAACGGGTCGATGACCTGCCCGAGGTCGCCGAAGCTCGGATCCTGCAGGGGTACATCGCGCGTCCAGAGTGCGCTAGCGCCGCCCTGGTCGGCCATTGCGGCCAATTCCGCCTGGCCCTCGAGGTCCGGTGTATCGCCGGGGTAGGACGCCAGCGGAAAGAAAAATCCCAGGGTCAACCGGTCCTTGGCGAACATGCGACGAAAGCCAGGGGCGTCGGGCTGGCTTGGCACGGCGCCTGCGCTCGCGTGCGAGGTGTCAATATTCATACAATTATATGTTTCGCTAATTTCAGAATTCTAGAAGTGCTTTCCTGCGATGATTGCGTCCGGTTGCATCCGCTAAAGCTCCTGCTGAACGCGCATCGCCAATTCGGCGATCCTTTGTTCGTTTCGCCGGCAGTAGGTCCACTGCCCTATCCGGGTGGTGGTCACCAGCCCTGCCCTCTGCAGCACGGCCAGATGATTTGAGGTCGTCGAGGGAGAAAGCCCTGCCTTCTGCTGAATGTGGGTCACACAAACACCGTCGGCCCATCCGTTTGGCGCATGGGTGGGTGGGAAATGCTCGGCGGGGTTCTTCAACCAATAGAGCATTTCGAGGCGCGTTTCGCTGGCCAGGGCTTTGAACTGTTCGATCATGCGGCGCATGTTATTTCGCTAAATACCGAAATGCAACAGGCCGAGTTTTATCGCTGGAGGGGGCAGAGGCACTCCTTGCCGGCAGCGCCCCAAACGCCTTCTGACCGTATGCAGTGCCGAGATCATTTATGTGGCTTGTTTCACCGAGTCCGACACCACACTCAGGCGCGCCTGCGTCTGGGAGGCGCCATCGGGCGCTCCTGCCCCCACCAGGTGGGCCAACTGATCGTCAGGAACCGGGCGCCCCAGCAGATAGCCCTGCATCTCATCGCAACGATGCTTGCGCAAGGCCTCGAGCTGGCCAACTTTTTCCACCCCCTCGGCATTGACCCGGATATCCAGCGAATGCGCCAGGGCGATGATCGACCTGACGATCAGGCCGACCTTGGGATCGGTATCCAGATGCTCGGTGAAGGCGCGGTCGATCTTCAGCTTGTCGAACGGAAAGCGCCACAGATAGGCCATGCTCGAATAGCCGGTGCCGAAATCGTCCATGGCGATTCGCACGCCCATGGCCGCGAGACGGCCGAGCGTCTGGGTCACCTGCTCGGTATTGCTCATCAGCAGCGACTCGGTAATCTCCAGCTCCAGGCGGTTGGCGGGCAGGCCGGTGGCATCCAAGGTGCGCGCCACCAGTTCGACCAGGTCGCCGTGGCGGAACTGCGCCGCGGAGAGGTTGACCGCCACACTCAGCTCATCCGGCCAGAGCGCCGCCTGCTTGCACGCGGTATGCAAGACCCAGCGCCCGAGCGGATCGATCAGCCCGGTGTCTTCGGCGAGCGGAATGAACTTGTCGGGGCCCTGTGGCCCGAGCGTGGGATGGGTCCAGCGCAGCAGCGCCTCGTAGCCTTTGAGGGTCTTGCCGTCCGCCGCATATTGCGGCTGATAGTGCAACTTGAACTGCTCGCTGCCGATCGCCGTGCGCATTTCGCTGATCAGTTGACGCCGCTCCTCCAGTTGCTTGTCCAACGCCTCGTCGTAGAAGCTGAAGGTACCGCGGCCGGCCGCCTTGGCGCGGTACAGCGCCAGATCCGCCTTGTGCATGAGCGCCTCGACCGTCGTGGCGTCCATGCCATAGATGGCAGCGCCGACCGATGCCCGCG
Organism: Pseudomonas sp.; assembly: GCA_041595475.1. Lineage (GTDB taxonomy): Bacteria > Pseudomonadota > Gammaproteobacteria > Pseudomonadales > Pseudomonadaceae > Aquipseudomonas. The sequence goes on from JBFHKK010000103.1 coordinate 3,960, forward strand.
ACTCGAGCGTATGGCCGAAGATTTCGTAGGGCTGCGCCAGCACCTCCACCACTTTTTCCGCCAAGGTGGTCACGTCCTTCGCCGAGGCCACCCCGCTCTGCAGGAGGGCAAACTCATCGCCGCCCAGGCGCGCGACCCGGTCACCGTGCCGCACCAGCGAACGAAGGCGCTCGCCCACCTGCCTGAGCAATTCATCGCCGGCGGCGTGGCCGAGGCTGTCGTTGACGTCCTTGAAGTGATCCAGGTCGATGCACAGCACCGAGAACTCGGAGCCACTGGCCTCATGGCGCCAGCTGGCTTCCTGCAGGGCCTCGCCGAAGCTGGTGCGGTTGAGCAGCCCCGACAGCGCGTCGTGGTGCGCCAGGTAGCGCATGCGCTCGTCGGCGATTCGCTCGGCCTCCAGATGCCGGTGAAAGACCACGCCGGCGATGACGCCGACCAGGCTCAGCAACGCAAACATCGTCCCGGCGACGGCGGTAAACGCATAATCGATACGGGCGGCCCGCGCCGTCTGGTCGACATAGACTTCGACCACCCCGATCACCCGCCCTGCGCGCGAAATGGGCACGTAGGCCTCGCTGAAGACAGCCGGACGCCCCGAACGCGCAGCGCCACGCTTCAGCATGACCACGTTTTCGCCGCCCAGGACTAGATTTCGCACGGTGGCATTGCCATGGCCGATACTGCTCTGGGTCTTGGCTGCGCCAGCGGGCGCATCAAGGTCGTCCGAAACCAGCATGGTTTGCCCGGCGGGGTTGAACATCTTGAAGCGGAACACCTCCTGCACATGGCGAAACTGCAAGAGGTCCTGACGCGCCCTGGCGGTCAGCTCGCCATCTGCAAATACTTTCTCGAGATCCGCCACTGTCGCGCCGACGAATTCGGCCCAGGACAGAGCGGTATGCTCGGCGTCACGCTCGAGCAGATGCGTCGAGGCGTAGCGCATCACCGTCGCCATCACGGCTGCGGCCAGGATCAAGCCGCCGAAGATCACGCCTGCTGCAATCCATGCATTTCTTATTTTCATCCTGCCTCCAAGCGCAAGCCGACGACCCCTGAGGCGATGACAGCCCGGTACGCACTGCCAGGTCATCGAGGTCCAGCACTATCAAAAGCCTCGTCCCTGCCCCCTGAGCCCACCCCAACAGCAGGAGCGAGGCGGCGCGGTAAATACGCCATTTGGCCAACCGTCCGCTTTGCTCGCCGAGGGCCCGGGCAACTGAAGTCTTGACCGCCATATATCAGGCGTCAATAAATCGGGCGCACCGGCGATCTGATCGATGAGCTGAGCGACGAGCGGCCGCACTGAACCGGGGCCGCGCTCCTCCGTGGCAGAAGGCCCGAACGCCCCATATGCCCAACCGCCAGCCCTGGGCGCCCGGCGCCAGGCCGGCCGTTGGGTAATCCTGGGTGATATCCGCCAGATTGAGCAGGCAGCTCGCCGCGCGCCAAGGGCTGCTGCTCATCCCGACCAGCGCATGTACCCCGGGCTCCTGTGCGGCGCCGTGATGCCGTGCGCGACCGTCAATAGCGCACACGCCTGGGCTATTGCGCTGTTTGAACCTGTATTTTTTTCAGCGACCGACGGCCTGCACCAGATAATCGATGAACACCCTGACCCGCAGCGGCAGGTGGCGACCGCTGGGGTAGATGAGCGAAAAGGGCCGGCTGCAGCCGGCATGGTCCTGCAGCACTTCCTGCAGGCGCCCGGCGCGCAGGTCGTCCTCGACGATGAAACGCATCAGCTGGGCCAGGCCGGCGCCGCTGCGGGCCAGGGTGGCGCAGGCGAGGATGTCCTGGGCGCAGCAGTAGTCGCCCTCGGTGGCCAGTTCGATCTCGCGGCCCTGCTGGCGGAACTGCCAGGGCACCGGGCGGCCGCTGCTGGGCAGGCGGAACTGGATGCACTGGTGCCGGCCCAGGTCGTCCAGGCGCTGTGGCGTACCGGCCTGGCGCAGGTAGTCCGGGGTGGCCACCACCACCAGCGGCGCGTCCTCCAGGGGCCGGACGATCAGGCTGGAATCGGCCTGGGCGCGGGCGCGGATGGCCAGGTCGAAGGCTTCGCCGGTGAAGTCGACGTTGCGGTTGCTCAGTTCCACCTCGATGCGCACCTGCGGGTAGCGGGCGCGGAAGGCCGGTAGCAGCGGCAGCACCCGATAGTGGCCGTAGGTGGTGGGCAGGCTGATGCGCAGCAGCCCGACCGGTTCGCTCTGCCGGCCGCTGACCAGCCGCTCGGCCTCGCCAAGCTGGGCCAGGGCCTGGCGGCACTGCTGGAAGTAGTCGCTGCCCGCCTCGGTCAGGCTGACCCGGCGGGTGGTGCGGGTGAACAGGCGCACGCCCAGGCGCGCTTCCAGCCGCGCCACCGAGCGACTGACCGCCGCCGGGGTGACCCCGGCCGCCTGGGCGGCGGCGGTGAAGCTGCCCAGTTCGGCCGCCAGGCAGAACAGTTCCATGCTGCCGAGCAGCACCCCGCCGAATTGTCGCTGCATGATTGATTACATCCTGTATCAGGTGAAATGCCAGGTACGGCATTTATCGGACTATTGATCACAAATAACCTGAATCCGCTGTGTTTATCCACTCCCGCGGAGAGTCCTCATGAAACTGTTCCATACCCCCGGCACCTGCTCGCTGGTCGCCCACATCCTGCTGCACGAAACCGGCCTCCCCTGCACCCTGGAGCGGGTCGACCTGGCCAGCCACCGCACCGCCGCGGGCGAGGACTTCCGCGCCCTCAATCCCAAGGGCTATGTGCCCCTGCTGCAGTTGGACGACGGCCAGTTGCTCAGCGAGGGGCCGGTGATCGCCCAGTACCTCTGCGAGCGGGCCGGTCGCCTCGACCTGTTGCCGGCCAGCGGCGATCCGGCGCGCTACCGGGTGCTGGAGTGGCAGGCCTATATCGGCAGCGAGCTGCACAAATCCTTCACGCCGCTGTTCAATCCGGCCCTGGACGAGGGCGCCAAGGCCCTGCTGCGCACGGCCCTGCTGAACAAGTTCGCCTGGCTGGCCGAGAGCCTGGGCCAGCGCGCCCATCTGTATGGCGAGCGCTTCACCCTGGCCGACGCCTACCTGTTCACCGTGGCCCGCTGGGGCACTCTGGTGAATCTAGACCTCAGTGGCCTGGCGCCGCTGCAGCGCTACCTGGCGGGCATCGGCGAGCGGCCGGCAGTGCGCGCGGCCCTGGCCGCCGAAGGCCTGCAATCGTGAAGCGCGCGGAAGCCAAGAAATGGCGCGACACCCAAGTTTCCCGGCGTCTGCAGCTGACGGCGCCGATCATCCAGGGGCCGTTCGGCAGCGGCCTGTCCTCGCTGGCGCTGACCGTGGCGGTGAGCGAGGCCGGTGGCCTCGGCTCGTTCGGCGTGCATCACCTAAGCGGCGAAGCCATAGGGCAGACCGCCGCGGCCATACGCGCGCGCACGGCCAGGCCCTTCGCCCTCAACCTCTGGCTGCCCCACCCCAGCGAGCAGCGCGCGCTGGCGGCGGACGAATTCGACGCCACCCTGGCGCTGTTTCGCCCCTACTTCGCCGAGTTGGACCTGGAGCCGCCGGCCCGTGCGGCGCGCCCCTGGCCAAGCTACGAGGAGCAGCTGGAGGCCGTGCTGCAGGCGCGCCCGGCGGTGTTCAGCTTCGTCTACGGGGTGCCCAGCGCCGAAGCCCTGGAGCAGTGCCGCCGCCGCGGCATCCTGAGCCTGGGCACCGCCACCACCGTGGCCGAGGCCCGGGCCCTGGAGGCAGCCGGGGTGGACATGGTCGTGGCCAGCGGCTACGAGGCCGGC